>NZ_KZ819084.1:0-159204 GCF_003115855.1 Brenneria corticis | reverse complement strand
CGGTAAACATATCAAAAACAGGCGATTACACAATTTTATAAACAGGCTCGGAAGCGATCTTAACGATCCTTCCGGCTATTTTTTTACCTGCTGTTTAGTTCAACAATCAGAGATTAATCTCCTTCACAATCACCAACCCACCCCCGTTCGACCCGGCATCCCGGTACTAAACCCCAACCCTTCCTGCAGTAGCCGTCAACGAACCACTACCCTGCGCCGAAAATCGCTTTAGCCGATCCCTCCTCTATAACTAACGTTATTTTATCTGCACAATGAGAGTTCGCCGAACGCTTATAAAGCGGTTAACTTAGAGCGCACTCTAACTTCTAGGATGCCCCTCATGGAATATCATCTAAGTATTGACGAAATCGCTAAGCGTACTGGTTTGACGGCTTATACCCTGCGCTACGCGCAGCCGGAGGCCGGCGACGCTATGAGTCATCGGATATGGCCTGGATCGAATTCCTGCTGCGGTTGCGGACGACGCACATGCCCATCGGCAAGATGCAAATGTTCGCAAAACTACGCGGCGCCGGGAACTCAACGGTGTCGGATCGTCGCCAGATGCTGGTATTTTCCGGCTGGAAGCCATTCTTTTTACCTGGCGCGTTCGTGAAGCGCCAAAGACTTATATGCTCGCTTGCGGGGTTGCTTGCCATAAGCTTGTCTTCCCTGGCCGGCCGAAACAGTTTCGGGGGGATTACCGCACCAGCCGCAATTGCGCAATCAGGCAAAGACGTTGGCATAGATGCTCTGCGCAAATTGATGCGGGTCTATGCCGGATTGAATCACCTGCACCAGCTGTAAGTCGCTGACGTACTGTGCAATCTCATTGACAAAGGCCTTGCCCACGGCATGGTGGGCGTGGCTCTGACCGCGGAGAATGCCGGTTACTTCCTTTACGCTGGAATTCAGCGCATGGGCCATAAAGGCGTTGGCGACGCTTTCGGGATGTTCGGCAGCATAGCTGTGCGCATCGATAATGGCCTGAGTTACTGCGGCGGCGACGGCTTTATTTTCACGAACGAGCGTGCCGCGGACCCCGACCACGCAGCAGCTTAAGTTGGCGTATTCCCCGGTCATATTGCTCGCCAGAAGTTGATATTTACCGCTATCCAGTAAGCGATAACTAAAAGGCTCGCTACCGCTGATAGCGGCAATTTCCTGTCTATCCAAGGCGATACTTAACAGATCAGGGGGATAAACCGTCCATTGCACGTCGGCCAGCGGATCGATGCCGCGTCGTTTGAGTAAAATGGAAAAGAAATTCTTATCCGGTCCGGCCATATTGGTTACGCCAATCGTTTGGCCTTTAAGTGTCTCCAGGCTGGTAAACGGGGAGTTTTTTGCGGTAATCAAATTCAGGCATCCGCCATGGGTGCCGGCGGTGAGTTTAACGTCAAATCCCTGCTCCAGGGCTTTTAACCAGCGCAAAGCCATACCGATGGCCGCATCGGCTATACCCGTCGATATTGATTCTAAAAGCATATCAGTCGAGTTGCCAAAATTGACGTATTCAACGTCCAGATTGTATTTACTGAAAAAGTTCTGCTGTTGGGCTATGGCAACGGGAGCAATACATACCGCATTCTGGTTGATGGCCAGCTTGAGCTTATAGGGCTCGGGCAGACGCAGAGCGTTAGTATCAGCCTGAGAATGAGTGCCAATATCGTGGGCAAAGATATGCGGTGAAATGCCCGCCAGGACCGGAGCGGCCAGCAGACTACTCCCCATGCCGAGAAATTTCCGGCGGGACAACGGCGCGAAATATGTCATAACTCGTATCCTTTCATGTCTCATGTCCGAACGACGCTCAGCAAGACCTCCTAGCGCGGCGCCTTGATATGTTTTGCCCGCCGAGTCATCTCTTTGACTATAAGCAGCGCGCCATCAATACCCTATACGCGAAAACCCGCCGGTTAAAATTCGTTTTTATCATATATTAATGTGCATACGGGCTATATTAATCTCAATACCTTACTATTTATATATTTAACAGTAGATGCGCGGGACAATCCTCGCTGCACGGCCTGTAGAATTAGCGTCTTGAATTCCCCCAGACATTGCCGCCATGGTATGGGAAATCTCCCCAAAATAGTTTTTTCAGGCTATAAACTTTAATTTTATAACCAGCCTTAACTCTGGAGATAACCATTGTTCAGGGAATGATAATTTAACGTCAAAATTAATTATCCAGGTGATAATATTTACCGATAAAAAATACATAGTACGAAAATAACAATAAATATCCTTTTTAATCAGTTAACAAATACCGCTGCCTATGTTGTTCTGATTGCCTCACTCTTCTTAATAGCGAACATCTTATGGCATCCTTAAAATTTGAAACCTTGCAACTTCATGCCGGGCAAGAGCCGGATCCCACTACCGGCGCACGGGCCGTGCCTATCTACCAGACGACGTCATATGCTTTTGAGAACGCCCAGCAGGGCGCGGATCGGTTTGCGCTGCGGGAATTCGGCAATATCTATACCAGGATCCAAAATCCCACCACCGACGTTTTTGAAAAGCGCATAGCCGCCCTGGAAGGCGGCGTTGCCGCACTGGCCGTGGCCTCCGGGCAGGCCGCGCAATTCATTGCGTTGAACAATATCTTGCAGGCTGGCGATAATTTCGTCACATCGCCTTCCTTGTACGGCGGCACCTATGCTCAATTTAATCTATCATTCAAGCGATTAGGCATAGAAGCCCGGTTTGCCAAAGACGACGACGCGGAAAGTTTCGCCAGCCTGATTGATGAAAACACCAAAGCCCTTTATCTGGAAACCATAGGCAATCCGCGTCTGGGCTTTCCTGATTTCGACCAGTTCGCCGAGTTGGCACGGAAATATGACTTGCCTTTGGTGGTTGATAATACCTTTGCCGCCGGGGGGTATCTCTTTCGTCCGCTTGAGCATGGCGCGCACGTGGTGGTGGAGTCGGCCACCAAATGGATCGGAGGTCATGGCAACAGCATCGGCGGCGTGATCGTCGATGGCGGCAATTATCTCTGGGGCAACGGAAAATACCCGCAATTCTCAACGCCGTCGGAGGCTTATCATGGCCTGGTGTATAACGACACTTTCGGTCCGGCCAGCGAGTTCGGCAACATTCAGTTTATTATCCGCGCCAGGGTCGAGGGCCTGCGCGATTTCGGCCCCAGCCTGTCGCCCTTTAACGCCTTCCTGCTCTTGCAAGGGCTGGAAACGCTCTCCCTGCGGGTGGATCGCCACGTTGAGAACGCTCTGGAACTGGCCCGCTGGCTGGAAAAACATCCGGAAGTGGAGAGCGTGAATTATCCAGGGTTGCCTTCCAGCCCGGCGTACGACATTGCCCATAAATACCTGAAGAAGGGGTTTGGCGGCGTGCTGTCCTTTGAAATCAGCGGCGGCAAAGAGCGCGCCGGCCGTTTTATCAACAGCCTGCGGCTGATTACCCATCTGGCGAATGTGGGCGACGCCAAGAGCTTGATTATCCAGCCTTCGGCCACGACTCATCAACAGTTAAGCGATGCACAGCAACTATCCGCCGGCGTGACGCCTGCCGGGCTGCGGATCTCCGCCGGCATTGAGCATATCGATGATCTGAAGTCGGACATCGAACAGGCATTCCAAGCCAGTAAATAGCCAGCCACGCCTATGACGCAGCATCACTACGAAGCGATAAAACGGCTGGCGCAGTCCCACCATGAGGAATGGATCGACCCCAAACAGCTGCATGCCCAGATCCCCGCGCATGTCTTTCGACGGCTGGCGCGCATACCGCTCAAGGCGTTTATCGTCGATAGCCAGGCGTCGGATACCCAGGTGTTCAGCGAACGCTACGGCTATCCCCTGGAGCAGTGCGTCAATACGCTGATACTGAAATATAAAAAACAGGGCGTCGTGGCGTACGCTTCCGCTATCTGCACCGGCGCGCGACGTCTGGACGTCAACGGCGCCATCAAACAGCTGCTTGCCGCGCAACGCATCACCTTTGCCCGCACGGACCAAACGACGGAACTCACCGGGATGGTTCCCGGCGGGATTACCGTCTTCGGCCTGCCCACCGACTGGCCCGTACTGATTGACAACGCCGTTTTACAGCAGCCTGTGGTCGTTATGGGCGGGGGCATTCGCGAGGTCAAACTACTGGTTCCCTCACCCGTGCTGGCCGCGCTCCCCAATGCGTTAACCGGTGATTTATCGCTCTCGGCCACGACTTGACGCCCCATCTCCCGCCCCGCTAATCCCCTCTGTTCTTTCAATCTAAAACACGATTTCGACATCACCCGAAACACCGGTTTACAGCCGTAAACTTAATACGTATATTTCTCATTTGCACTTGCAAACGCAATTATAAGTCAGATAACCAAATCTCATAACTTCAGTCTCGGCATCGCATCGGTACTGAAATCTCCTCAAGCTTTTGATAAAGGGTAAATGATGTCTTTCACCAAACGTCTTAAGGACAGGCAACGCCAGCCTGCCGCAGCGCCGTCATTGCTGGCCTCCTGCGTTCTTCTGGCACTGCTGCCTTCCGCCGGCTTCGCCGCAACCAATAATGCCGATGACACCCTGATTGTTGAAGGGACAACGGATGATGCCGCTGATAGTCAGGAGCAAGGCTACAGCGTAAAGACCACTTCAGCCGGCACCAAGATGACGTTGGTTCAGCGCGATATTCCCCAGTCTGTCAGCATCATCGGCCAGCAGCGCATGGATGATCAGCAACTTCAGTCGCTGGGAGAGGTGATGGAATACACTACCGGGATTAGCAAAAACACCTCTGACTCCGAACGCAGCCTCTATTATTCGCGTGGTTTTCTAATTGATAACTACATGATTGACGGTATTCCCACCTATTTTGAATCCCGCTGGAATCTGGGCGACGCCCTATCGGATACCGCACTGTATGACCGGGTGGAAGTGGTGCGAGGCGCTAATGGCTTGATGACGGGAACGGGTAACCCCTCCGCGGCCATCAACATGGTACGGAAACATGCCACCAGTCGTGAGTTTAAAGGCAATCTCTCTGCGGAATATGGTAGCTGGAGCAAACAGCGCTATGTGGCCGATCTGCAAAGTCCGCTAACCGAAGACGGCAATGTCCGCGCCCGTATCGTGGCCGGGTATCAGGATAACGACTCCTGGCTTGACCGCTACAACAGCAAAAAAACCTTCTTCTCCGGCATTATCGATGCCGACCTGAGCGACACCACCAGTCTCTCGGCGAGGTACGAATATCAGCGTATTGATGTGAATAGCCCGACCTGGGGCGGTCTGCCGCGCTGGAATAGCGATGGCAGCCTGAGACGTTATGACCGGGCGCGCAGCACTGCGCCGGACTGGGCTTACAACGATAAAGAATTCAATAAAGTCTTCGTCACCCTGAAACAGCAATTTGCCGATAACTGGCAAACCACCCTGAACGCCACCCATTCAGAAGCCAAGTTCGACAGCAAGATGATGTATCTGGATGCGATAGTCGACCAGGATACCGGAGCATTGGTGGGGCCGTATGCCAGTTATGGCGCCGACTATAATTATGTCGGGGGCACGGGGTGGAATACCGGCAAGCGTAAGGTGGATGCGATAGATCTTTTCACTGACGGAAGTTATGAGCTGTTTGGTCGCCAGCACACCCTGATGCTGGGAGGCAGTTACAGCAGACAAACCAACCGTTACCTGAACAACTGGGCGAACATTTATCCTGACGAATTGGCGAATTTCCCCGACTACAACGGTGATTTCCCGGAAACCGACTGGGGTCAACTGACCGTCGCCCAGGATGATAAAACGGTCATGAAATCGCTCTACGTAGCGACCCGCATTTCACTGGCCGATCCCCTGAACCTGATTATCGGCGCCCGGTACACTAACTGGCGTACCGATACCATGACGTACAGCATGGAGAAAAACCACACCACGCCATACGCCGGATTGGTGTACGACATTGATGAAAACTGGTCGGCATACGCCAGCTATACCTCTATCTTCCAGCCGCAGAAAGAACGTGACATCTCGGGCAGATACCTCGCGCCGATCACCGGCAACAACTATGAGGCGGGAGTGAAGTCCGACTGGATGAACAGCCGTCTGACCACCACGTTTAGCGTATTCCGCATTGAACAGGATAACGTCGCGGAGAGCACCGGCATACCCATCCCCGGCAGCACCGATACCGCATACCGGGGCGTCGACGGCACCGTGAGCAAAGGCGTGGAATTCGAGGTCAACGGCGCATTGACGGATAATTGGCAAATGACTTTCGGCGCAACCCGTTATGTCGCCAGGGATAGCGACAACAAAGCAGTGAACCCGCAGCTGCCGCGCACGACGGTAAAATTGTTCACCAGCTATCGTCTGCCGACGATGCAGGATCTAACCGTCGGCGGCGGAGTAAGCTGGCAGAACCGCGTGTATACGGATGTCTCTACCGCCAATGGCACCTGGCGTGCGGAACAGGGAAGTTATGCCGTGGTTGACCTGTTCAGCCGCTATCAGGTAACCAAAAACCTGTCGGTACAGGCGAACATTCACAACCTGTTAGACAAGACCTACGATGACAGCCTTTCCAGTACCTATGTTTACGGCGAACCACGCAACTTCTCGCTAAGCGCGTCATATAACTTCTGATTTAGCTGATAACACCACCCAAGGAGGCCACCGGCCTCCTTGCCCCCCCCCACGACGCCACGCTACTATCGCCCCCCCTGCGATTTATCGCCAACTGCGCCCACCGGAGCGCCAAACAAGCGCGCCCGGCGAATAAGATACCGTGGCGCTCGGCCCTATCATGATTATGTCACAAACGACTGTTATAACATCACATAAATGGCTAAGGAATAGCCGTGGGATGGCGCCAACCATTTATCTGGTCGGCTGAAAAACGGCACAAGCCATAGTCTGGGAATTAGCGATAATATAAGGTTAACTCTTATGGAAAATAGGCATAAATCAGCGAACGCCTTATCAAAAGCATTTATCTTTTCACTATTATTGAGCGGGATAAATGTCAATATGGCTCAGGCCGCCGACGCGTCAGGCGCAAAAAATCGCGCCGCATGCCGATTTCATCTTGCATACGGGGGATTTCGTTGAAATTGCCGAAGCGGAAGATGAGTGGCTTGATCTTATGGCCCGCTCGCAAAAAGGTTTTTTACAAATGAGCCTGGCCGTGGTTCCCGGTAATCATGACGAATATGGTCTGGACAAGAAAGATCTGTTCCCCAAAAAATTCAACGAGCATATCCATAAAGTGCGTCCCAAACTTAATTGGCTGACGCAACAACAGGTAGAGCATTACAACAATCTGTTTGAAATCGGCTATCAGCCGCAACGCTCCGCCAGATTCAAAAATAAACACGAGAATTATCGTGACAGCTCCGAGCAGAATTTCGCCACCTATACCATAGAGGGAAATAAGCTGACGGGAGCGGTCTACCAGGTCTCCGGCGATTTATCGAAGGGCGAGGCCAGACGGGTATTTCTGGTGGATAAATTCAGTATTGTGAAAGAATAAATTTATCGTCCATTTATTGCGCCGCATTGGCACTCTACCGCCGGTTAAACCAGGGGGATTTTGCCTGAAGCGGCGCCAGGCGGCGCGCGTCAGGCCGCCCGCGATCCCGGCGACGAAACCAATACGATAGTGGATAGGCGCCAGGTAATGCCCGCGGCAATCAGCGCAATGGCCGCGCACGCCGCCAGGCCGACGTCAACGGCATTGATCAACGCATGGCGGGCCGCCATCATCTCCCCCGAGCTCCCCTGCGCCGTCATCCCCAGCAGTTTGCCGGGGTCCGCCCAGCGCAGCCAGGCGCTTTCGCTGGTGGTGCGCCGTAATAGCGCGTGATAAAGCGTATTGAACAACAAACTGGTCGCCGCCGTGCCGAGCAGCCCGCCGACGAGACGAAATGATTGCAGCAATGCGGTGGCGATCCCCAGATGCTCGCCCGGCGCCAGCGTTTGGGTAAAGATGGTCAGGTTAAGCAAAATAAAGCCCAGCCCCACCCCGGCCATCAGCATCAGCAGCAGCAAGCGGCGGAAACCGCCCTCCGCGCCGCAGAGCGCCAGCCCCAGGCAGGCGGCGGCAAGCAGCAGGAACCCGCACGTCGGCAACAGCACCGGGTTGCGCAGCCGGGTGACGATGCGTCCGTTGATAATGGCGCCGACGGTTATGCTCACCCCCATCGGGGTGAGCAGTAAAGCCGCCTGCTGCGCGGAATAGCCATAGCCCCCCTGGAACAGCAGCGGCGTAAAATAGAGCAAGGTGAACATCACGCCGCCCGCCAGCGTCGACAGGATAAACAGTTGCCGCAGCGTGCCCGGGGCAAATAGGGCGGGAGGCAGCAACGGCGATACGGCGCGCTTTTGCTGCCCGATCAGCGCCAGCAGAGCAAGGGCCGAGGCCGACAGCAGGGCGATAACCCCCAGCGTATTCATCCGCGTCGACAAACCGGTGACGCCCAGTTGCAGACAGCCGAGCAGCGCCATGACCAACAGCGCCCCCAGCCAGTCAAGACGAATCCCCTGCCGCTGCGACGGCTTGAAATAAGGCAGATAGCGCCAGGAAATGACCAACGCCGCCAGGCCGCAGGGCACGTTCAGATAGAATACCGCCCGCCAGCCGTAGTGTTCGGTCAGCACGCCGCCCAGCGTCGGTCCCAGAGCATTGACGATGCTGAACGCGGTACTGAGCAGAATTTGCCAGCGCAGCCGGCGGCGCATATCGGGGAAAAGTTCCGGAATGCAGGCAAACGCCGTGCCGATCAGCATGCCGCCGCCGACGCCCTGCAAAGCCCGCCAGACCACCAGCATCAGCATGCTGCCGGCCTGGGCACACAGCAGCGAGGAGAGGGTAAATAGCAGCGTGGCGGCCACCACGAAATATTTGCGCCCGAAGTAATCCCCCAGCCGGCCGAAAATCGGCACCGTGACGATCGACGTCAGTAAATAGCCGGTCGCCAGCCAGGCATAGAGATCGAAGCCGCCAAGATCGGCCACGATATAGGGCATGGTGTTGCCGATAACGGTCTGATCGAGCGCCGAGAGCATCAGCGTGAGCGACAGTCCCAGCATGGCCAGCAAAGCGCGGCGAAAACTTAACGGCGCGGGCGTCGCTGTTTGGCCCATCATCGCCCTCCCCGTGGCCCCCGTCGCCTGGTTCACCGCAGCTGCGCGACGGCGCGCGCCATACGTTTGGCGCCTTCAAGCAGCGTATCGATATCCGTGGCGATGGACAGACGGAAGTACGGTGAAATGCCGTACGCCGCACCGGCCACCACGGCCACCCCTTCGCTCTCCAGCAGGTAGAGCACGACGTCGTTGTCGCTGTTCAGGGTTTCGCCCTGCGGCGTCCGACGCCCCAGAATGCCCGCGCAGCTGACATAAAGATAAAAAGCGCCGTCCGGCAACCGGCAGCTCAGACCGGGGATGTCATTGACGGCCGCCGCCATCCGGTCGCGCCGCTGGCGATAGATTTCCCGGCTGCGCTCGATAAATTCGCTGCCGCTGGCCAGCGCCGCCAGCGCCGCCGCCTGACTGACGGAACAGGCGTTGCTGGTCGACTGGGATTGCAGCGTTCCCATGGCGCTAATCAACGCCTGCGGCCCCGCGGCGTAGCCGATGCGCCAGCCCGTCATGGCATAGGTTTTCGACACGCCGTTGACCACCAGCGTGCGGTCGGCCAGTTTGGGCTCCACCGCCAGCAGATGGGTGGGCGCGACGCGGTCGAAACGGATGTGCTCGTAAATATCATCGGTCATGATCGCCAGCCTGGGGTGATCCAGTAACACGTCCGCCAGCGCCCGCAGTTCGTCCTCGGAATAGCTCGCGCCGCTGGGGTTGCTGGGCGAGTTCAGCAACAGCCAGCGGCAGTCGGGCGTAATGGCGGCGCGCAGTTGCTCCGCCGTCAGCTTAAAGCCGTGTTCTTCCTGGCAGGGAACGATCAGCGGTTCGCCGTCGCAGGCCAGTACCATATCGGGATAAGAGACCCAGAACGGAGCCGGAATCAATACCTTGTCGCCCGGTTCCAGCGTCGCGGCCAGCGCGTTGAAAATCGCGCTCTTGGCGCCGCAGGTGACGATAATATCGTCCGGCGCGAAATGCAGCCGGTTTTCCCGCCGGAACTTGTCGGCAATCGCCTGGCGCAGCGCCGGCGTGCCGTTATTCTGGGTATAGCGCGTCTCTCCCCGCTCTATCGCCGCACTGGCCGCCTGGCGGATAACCTCCGGCGTATCGAAATCCGGCTCGCCGGTCACCAGGTTGACGATGGACCTGCCCGCGCGGCGCAACGCGTTGGCGCGATCGGCCGCGGTGCTGCTGGGCGAAGTTTTTATGCGGGTAATGCGTGAAGCGATATGAATTGCACTCATAACGAGCTCCTGATGCCGTATGGATGGAAAATACGGTAATGGAGAGACTCGCCGCCGCGCCAAGAGGAGTTTGTTCTGGTTCAATCGCGTTGGCTTATGGATAGGCGTCAGCGATAGCATAAATGCATCATCACCGTGCACGAGGAGAGTCTGCCGGCTGCTCCCGCCCGTCCATCCGGCTGACGAAAATAATTAATAATTATTTATTTACAATAAGTTAAATAAAAACAGGCCGCGGCATAACAAAAATTGGCTTAAGGATTGCTTGAGCGTGGATAAGGTCTTTTACAACGAGGGCGATCACCATGAATCTCAGGCGACTCAAGTATTTTGTGAAAATTGTCGATATCGGCAGTTTAACTCAGGCTGCTGACATTCTGCATATTGCCCAGCCGGCGTTAAGCCAGCAGCTCGCCACGCTGGAAAGCGAAGTGAAGCAGCAGTTGCTGATCCGCACCAAGCGCGGCGTCACGCCCACCGATGCCGGCAAGATCCTGTATACCCACGCCCAGGCGATTCTGCGTCAGTGCGAGCGGGCGCAAAACGCCATCGACGGCTCCGCATTGCAGCTTTCCGGCACCGTGTCCGTGGGGCTGGCGCCCGGCACGGCGGCGACCAATCTGGCCCTGCCGCTGTTTGAGGCGGTCAGGCAACAGCACCCCGGCATCCTGCTTTATTACAACGAAAACTTCGGCACCACGCTGAGCGAACTGATTATGAGCGGACGCATGGACATGGCGGTGCTGTACGGCAACCGTGATATCCACGGTCTGTCGTTTATCCCGTTGATGAAAGAGGATCTCTATCTGGTCAGCAGCGGCCCTGAAATCCCCGCCGGCCATACCATCGAACTGGAGCAGGTGGCGAAACAGGATCTGTTTCTGCCTCAGTCCTACAACTTTATGCGCAAAATCGTCAATGAGGCCTTTGCCTCGCGCGGCCTGGTAGGAAGGGTGGTGTGCGAAATCGAGTCCGCCACCACTCTGACGGCGGCGGTGGCCAGCGGCCATGGCGCCACCGTGCTGCCGGAATCCGCCGCGCGCGCCCTGCTGGCGCCGGCCGGAGCCTGGATGGCGAAAATCATCAACCCGGATATTCAGGCGCCGCTGTCATTCTGCGCGTCCGATCATCTGCCGCTTTCCCAGCCGGCGCAGGCGGTGAAAAACATACTGCTGTCGCTGATGGCGCAGCGTACGCCCGATAATCGCCCGCTGGCCCTGGCCTAGCGATGAATAATAAGTCTCCCTTATTACCACACAAGGAAACCCTCTTAGTGGAGCGTTAAACGGCACGTTACAGTGCCGCTATCACTCAGCAAAAGCCCTGCATCCGCTATCAGGGTCATAAGAGGTTAACGATGGATCTCGCACAACGGTGGGATAACCCGCAATTGAGCTTATTGGGGACAAGGACGCTGTTATTTGAAGCGCCCGGCCCCTTGGGGCTGGAAAACCAGCAGCGCATCTGGGCGCTGGCCGACTACGCCGACGATCTGCCGGAGGTCGCGGAGTCCGTTCCCGGCATGAATAATCTGATGCTGGTGCTGCGCCGCTCGCCGGCGGAGCCGGAATCGCTGTTTACCCGGCTCCTCAAGCAGTGGCTGCGGAATGAGCGCAAGGTCTTGCAGGGAAGAACCATCGAACTGCCGGTGGAGTACGGGGGGGAATTCGGCCCGCATCTGCAAGACGTCGCCGAGCACACCGGGATGAGCGTCAGCGACGTGGTCGCCCGCCATTGCGCCCCGCTGTACCCGGTCTATGCCCTCGGCAGCCACCCCGGCTACTGCTATCTCGGCAATATGGACCCCGCCATCGCCACGCCGCGGCGCCAGACGCCGTTGCTGAGCATTCCCGGCGGCGCCGTGTCCATCGGCGGGCTGCAAACCGGCGTTTCCGCCTCGGCGGGCCCCAGCGGCTGGAACACCATCGGTCATACGGACTTCACCTTCTTCGACGCATACGCGCAGCCGCCGGTCGCCCTATCGCCAGGCGACAACATCGCCTTCAAAGCCGTGAGGGTGCGCGCATGATCGTAATAGAAAAAACCACCCCGCTCAGCAGCGTGCAGGATCTGGGGCGCAGCGGCAGCCTGCACTACGGCGTCGGCGCCGCGGGAGCGATGGATCCGCTGGCCCTGCGGTTGGGCAACGCCCTGCTGGGCAACGACGCCAACGCCGCGGCGATTGAAATTCCGCTGTTCCCCTTCCAGGCGCGCTTTACCGACGACTGCCGTTTCGCCGTCACCGGCCATGACGGCCGGGTGATGCTGGACGACGCGGCGCTCCCTTTCTGGTGGAGCGCGCAGGCGCGCAAAGGGCAGCGCCTGACGCTACACGCGTCGAGCCACACCGCCCGCGCCTATCTGCATCTGCCCGGCGGCGTCGACGTGCCGGAAGTGCTGGGTTCGCGCAGCACGCAGCTGCGCGGCGAATTCGGCGGTTTCAAGGGCCGCGGCCTGCAAAACGGCGACCGGCTCGGCGCCGCGGCCCCGCAACAGCGCGGACCGGTGGATTTCGGCATCGTTCCGCCGTGGCTGGCGCTGGGGGCGGCGGATACCCCGGAGCCGACGATCCGCGTGCTGCCCGCCGCGGAATACGGCGCGTTCAGCGAAGCGTCGCGTCAGACGTTTTGGAGTCAGGCATGGCGCATCACCCCGCAGAGCAATCGCTACGGCTATCGTTTGGCGGGCGAGCCGCTGGTGGCGAAAGTCCCGCTGGAGATGCGCTCGCACGGCATTATTCCCGGCGTGATCCAGGTGCCCCATAACGGCCTGCCGATCGTTCAAATGCGCGACGCGCAGCCCAGCGGCGGTTATCCCAAATTCGGCACGGTGATTGACGCCGATATGTGGCTGCTGGGGCAAATTCCCGTCGGCGGCCGGATACGCTTTCTCCAGGTCGACCATCAGCAGGCGCGTGAGGCGGAACGGCAACAGCAGGCCTATCTGCAAAAAGCGATCGAGCAGATCGACTGCCACCGCCGCTACGCGGATTAATCCCCCATTTACCGAGGTGACGAGATGTTAGCCATTGCTGAACTACGCCAGATCGCCAGCAGGATGAGTCAGTCCGGGCTGCGCGATATTGAAATCGTCGACGGCCGCTGCCGGGTACGCATGCGCTGCGACGCGTCCCGGCCGGCCGAGGTCGCGCCAAAGGCGGCGCCGCAGCCCGCTTGCACGACGATCGCCGCGCCAAGGCCGGGGATCGTCTGGTTTAGCCATCCGCTTAATGGACAGGTCATCGCCAAACCGGGGGCGACCGTCGTCGCCGGCGAGCTGGTCGCTCTGCTCGGCGTCGGCCACCTGCTGCTGCCGGTGCGCAGCAGCGCCGGCGGGACGGTGCGGCAGCTCTGCGTCGCCGACGGCTGCGTGGTGGAGTACGGCACTGAACTCATGACCCTGTCTCAGGAACCATAAGGAGCACACGATGACCATCATCGATCTGAACGCCGATCTTGGCGAAGGATTTGGCGACTACACCATGGCGGACGACCGCGCCCTGATGCCGTTAATCTCCTCCGCCAACGTGGCCTGCGGCTTTCATGCCGGCGACGCCGCCATCATGGCCGACAGCGTTCGCCTGGCCAAGGCGCACCAGGTTGATCTGGGCGCGCACGTCGGTTTCCCCGATCTGCTCGGTTTCGGCCGCCGTCGCATGCAGATTGATACGGATACGCTGACGCACTACGTCACCTATCAACTGGGGGCGCTGTCGGGCTTCGCCCGCGCGGCCCATTACCCCATGACCCATATGAGCTTTCACGGCGCGCTGGGCAATATGGCCGCCGAAGATCCGCAGCTTGCCCTGCCGCTGTTGCAGGCGGTGAAAGCCTTCGACGCCGGCCTGATTATCAGCACCACCGCCGGCAACGCCGTTGAGCGCAGCGCCCGCCGGCTGGGCTTTAAGGTTGCCACCACCTTTCTGGCCGATCGCGCCTACGACCGCCACGGCATGCTGGTCCGGCGCGGCCTGCCCGGCGCGGTGATCCACGAGGTGGCGCAGGTTAGCCAACGGGTTATCCGCCTGCTGACGCAGGGAACGGTGGAAAGCATTGAGGGCGACATTCTGCCCATGTCCGTCACCTCTATCCTGCTGCACGGCGATACCGCGGGCGCCCTGACGCTGGCGCGGCAACTGCGCCGCGACATAGAGGCGCTGGGGATAAAAATCGTACCGATTTCGCGCCATTAGCGATTACCGCGGGGAAACTATAAGACAGCCCTATTGCCACAAAAGCTTTATGTCTTATCCGCCCTATCGATTACTGGTTACAGTCCATTTATGCGTATTGCCTCCGGGCAAACGGTTGTTAACGTCAGGGGAGTTCACGCTATGCCATTTTCAGATTATAAAACCGCATTGGTCACCGGCGCATCCGCCGGCCTGGGCGAGGCCATTGTCGAACGTTTGTGCCGCGAAGGCATCAGGGTACACGCGGTCGCCAGACGTCGGGAACAGCTGGCGGCGCTGGCGGAACGTACCGGCTGCATTCCGCACGCGCTGGATATCGCCGACACCGCCGCCCTGACCCGGCTGTGCGCGGGGCTGGAAATTGATATTCTGGTCAACAACGCCGGCGTTTCCCATTCAGGTTCCCTGCTGGATTCCGCCGCAGACAACATCGATAGCCAGGTGGACGTCAACCTGCGCGCCGTGCTGCATTTAACCCGCCTGCTGGTGCCCGGCATGGTCGAACGCGACCGCGGCCACGTCATCAATATCTCCTCCATCGCCGGCGTGTATAACTTCAACGGCAATACCATTTACCACGCCACCAAAGCCGCGGTGCATATGCTGTCGCGCCAGCTGCGCATCGACGTCTACGGCAAACGGGTGCGCGTCACCGAAATTTGTCCCGGCCGGGTGGCCACCGAGATCTTCGGCAACGTACTGGGCGACGCCGAGGAGGCGCGTAAACGCTTTATCGACGGTTTTGAACTGCCGCAGGCCAGGGATGTCGCCGATGCCATCGCCTTCAGCATCGCCGCCCCCGTCGCCGTCAATATCGGACACATAGAACTGACCCCGACCTTACAGGTGCCCGGCGGACTGTCGACGATGCGCCCGGATGATGCGGCCTGCTGATGGGGCGCGATAGCGAATGGAGAGGGAACGGCGATGAACAACACGCTTGATTTTGGCGTCATCCTGCACGGGCAATACGCCGAGATGCTGGTACAGGGCATAAAGCTGACGCTGCAACTGGCCCTGGGCTCCTGGCTGCTGGCAATGGCGCTGGCGATGTTGCTGGTGGTGCTGCGCCTGACGAACAAACGGTTGGCGACGGCATTTGTGGCCGCCTACGTCTCTTATCATCGCAATGTGCCGACGCTGGTCCAGCTAATGATGTGGTATTTCGCCATTCCGACCCTGTTGCCCGAGTCGTTGCAGATCTGGCTGAGCGATTTCAATACCGAGTTCGTTTTCTCGCTTATCGCCCTGGGACTGTGCCAGGCGGCCTACTTCTCCGAGGACATCCGCAGCGGATTGCGCGCCATTCCCGACGGTCAAACCGAAGCTTCGCGCGCGCTGGGGATGGGGTATCTGCGCGCCATGCAGCTGGTGATCCTGCCGCAGGGCGTACGCAATGCCCTGCCCGCGCTTATCAACCATACGGTATTGCTGTTTAAGAACACCAGCCTGGCGATGGTGATTGGCGTGGCGGAGCTGACCTACGCCACGCGTGAAATTGAAAACTACACCTTCCGTACTTTTGAGGCGTACCTGCTCTCTTCCCTTGCCTACCTGGCATGCTCCCTGCTGCTGATGGGCGCCGGGGCGGTGCTGGCCCAGCGCTATCAACGCGCCTTAGCGAGGTAACGCCATGCTCGATTTTTTCTCGATCGTTCAGCAAAACTGGATGCTATTCCTGGTCGGCCAATATCCCAACGGCCCTTTGGGCGGCATTGTCTGCACCCTGCTGCTGTCGCTGCTGGCGATGCTGTTCGCCTTCCCGATCGGCGTCGTGCTGGGCGTGGCGCGCATCTCGCCGTTCCGCTGGCTGCGCTATCCCGCCACCGTCTGGGTGTACGTACTGCGCGGCGTTCCGCTGGTGATGGTGGTGTTCTGGACCTATTTTTGCGTTCCTCTGCTGCTGGGGCGCAACATCGACGGGTTTACCACCATGCTGTGCACCCTGGTGGTGTATGAAAGCGCCTACATCGCCGAAATCGTACGCGCCGGCATTCAGGCGCTGCCTTCCGGCCAGTATGAAGCGTCCCGCGCCATGGGCATGAGCTACCTCAAGGCCTTGCGCCTGATTCTTCTGCCCCAGGCGCTGTACAACATGCTGCCCAGCCTGCTAAGCCAGCTGGTGTCGATCATCAAAAACAGTACGTTGGGGTACGTCATCAACGTCCAGGAACTGACGTTCGCCGCCAACCAGGTCAATAACCAGCTGCTTACCAAGCCGTTCGAGGTGTTCGCCATCGTCGCGCTCAGCTACTACGTGATTTGCTACAGCCTGACTCTGCTGGCGAATCGTCTGGAACAGCGTATTGCCCGCAAACGTCTGGGTCCGTCGCCATCCGGGGCGGCAAAAGCCGCCCTGTCGGCCGCAAAATCTTAATTCGAGAGGAGTATCCGCATGATTCCGATGATTATGTTTAACCGGGTCAATAAATGGTACGGCGACTATCAGGCATTGACGGACCTGAGCGCGGAAATAAACAGCGGCGAAGTGGTGGTGGTTTGCGGGCCGTCCGGCTCGGGAAAATCAACCCTTATTCGCACCGTTAACCGCCTGGAGCCTATCGAAGAAGGCCAGATCCTGTTCGACGGCCACGATATCCACGGCTCCAGTACGCGCCTTAACCAGCTGCGTACCCGCATCGGCTTCGTTTTCCAGAGCTTCAACCTGTTTCCGCATATTACGGTGCTGGAAAACATCATGCTGTCGCCGGTAAAAGTGCTGGGGCTGAAGCGCGCGGAGGTACGCAAGCAGGCGCTGGAACTGCTGGAGCGCGTCGGTCTTGAGCATAAGGCCGACGCCTATCCGGCCCATCTCTCCGGCGGCCAGCAGCAGCGCGTAGCCATCGCCCGAGCCCTGGCGATGAAGCCGCCGGTGATGCTGTTTGACGAGCCGACCAGCGCGCTGGACCCGGAAATGGTCGGCGAAGTGTTAAACGTGATGCGCGATCTGGCGCAAGACGGCATGACGATGATGTGCGTCACCCATGAAATGCACTTCGCCCGCGACGTCGCCGACACCGTCTGGTTTATGGATGCCGGGAAAATACTGGAAAAAGCGCCGCCGGAACAATTCTTTACCCGGCCGCAACACCCTCGGGCGCAGCGTTTTCTGGCCGATCTGCGTCAACACTAACTCTACCGCCTGTTTTAGCTACCGGAGCAAAATGCTATGAAAAACGTCAATAAATTGAGTGTGGTCATGCTGGCAGTACCCTTGATGTTGGCCGCCCTGCCGTCGCGCGCCGATAGTCTGGCGGATATTCAAACCCGCGGCACCCTTAACTGCGGGGTTTACTCCGACGTACCGCCCTTTTCCTCGCCCGATCCGCAAACCCGTCAGCTGGTGGGCATGGATGTGGATCTGTGCGGCGCGCTGGCCAAGCAGTTGGGGCTGAAGCTCAACCTGATGCCGGTCTCCGTCGAAGCCCGCATCGCCGTCCTCACCACCGGCCGGGTTGACGTGCTGATCGCCAATCTGGCGTATACCAAAACGCGCGCGACGCAAATTCAGTTCAGCGATCCCTACTACATCGCCAAAGAGGTGCTGGTGGTCAAAAGCCCCAACGCGGAAAAGACCCCGGCGGACTTTAAAGGCAAACGCATCAGCGCCACCAAAGGCTCGACGTCGGAGCAGTCCATCCGCATGGCGGACGCCAGGCCGGTCACCTTTCAGGACACCGCATCCGCCTATCTGGCCCTGCAACAGAATAAGTCCGTCGGCTTCGTCACCAACAATATGACCGCCACCAAGCTGGTTATGCAGGCGAAAAAAGAGGGGATCGATCTGGCCATCGTCAAAGAACCGATGGCGCTGGAGCCGGTGGCCGTCGGTTTAAAACTGGGCGAGCCGGCGCTGCTGGCGAAGGTCAACAGCAGCCTTAAAACCATGGACGACTCCGGCGAAATCGATCAAATCTGGAACCGCTGGATTGGGCCGGATACCGATTACAAAATGGTGCGCGAAGAGAAGGTGCAGCCGCTGTCCAGCCTGCAATTCGTGCCGCTGGAATAGAGTGGTCGGCGCGCGCCCTGGCTTGCGGCTAAAGACGGGAATAAGTCCGAACTCGGTCAGCGGTCTGAACGTTATTCCCGTTCGGGTCACCAACCGCTCACCGACTTTATTTCAAGATATTCCTCCAGTCCCCAGACGCCCCCTTCACGGCCGTTGCCCGACTGTTTATAGCCGCCAAACGGAGTGCCGGAGGCCCGTGGCGCGCCATTGATCTGTACCATGCCGGCGCGCAGCCGGCGGGCAACGCGCCGGGCCCGCTCGCGGTTCGCGGTCTGAACCTGCGCGTTGAGGCCGTAGGGCGAGTCATTGGCGATCGCCACCGCTTCTTCCTCAGAGTCGAAGGGGATCAGGCACAGCACCGGCCCAAAGATCTCCTCGCGGGCGATACGCATGCCGTTGTCGACGTCGGCAAAAACCGTGGGCCGCACATAGTAGCCCCGATCCAACCCGTCGGGACGACCGGGGCCGCCCGCGACGAGCCGGGCGCCTTCCGCGATCCCCGCTTCAATGTACGCCTGGATGCGGTCATATTGTCGCCGGGAGACCACCGGGCCGATATGTCCGCCTTCTTTCGCCGGCTCGTCCACCAGCGTTTCAGACGCTACCCGGGAGGCGATAGCCACCGCTTGCTGGTAAACCCGCTTTTCCACCAGCATGCGTGTAGGGGCGTTGCAGGACTGGCCGCTGTTCGAGAAGCAGGCGTTGGCGCCGCGGATAACGGCGTCTTCCAGATCGGCATCGGCAAAGACGATATTAGGCGCCTTGCCGCCGAGTTCGAGCGTTACGCGTTTGACGGTCTGCGCCGCGGTTCGCATCGCCGATATACCCGCCAGCGTGGAGCCGGTAATACTGATCATATCGACATCCTCATGCGCGGCCAGCGCCGTTCCAACGGTCTGACCGCTGCCGTTGAGCAGATTGAAGACGCCGGGGGGGAAGCCGGCTTCGTCGATCATCTCGGCAAAGAGCAGCGCCGACAGCGGCGCCGCTTCGGAAGGCTTCAGAATAACGGCGCAGCCGACGGCGAGCGCGGGCAACACCTTGAGGCAGATCTGATTAATAGGCCAGTTCCACGGGGTGATCAAGCCGCACACGCCGATTGGCTCGCGCAGGATGTAATCGCCGGAACCGTCTGGATGCATAGGCCGCTCGAAAAGATAATCGCGCGCCGCGATGAGAAAATTGTTGATCTGGCTGCGCCCCGCCTCCGCCTGCGCCCGTCGGGCAAAGCTGATGGGCGCGCCCATTTCGCTGGAAATCGCCTGGGCCATCTCCTCAAAACGCCGGTCGTAAATCTTTTGCAAACGCTGTAACGCGGCGATCCGCCTATCGTGCGGCGTTTCACTCCAGCCGGCGAAAGCGCGACGAGCGGCGCGAACGGCCCGGTCGACATCCTCGGCGTTCCCCAGGCTGATCGCGGCGCACGGCCGCTCGCTCGCCGGGTTCACGATGTCGTAAGGAACGCCGGCCGCCGGCGCCACCCATTTTCCATTGATGTAGAAATCCGTCGTTTTCATAATTCGGCCTCACGTCAGAGGGAAAGTTATCCCCACAGGGAATGAATACGATTAATCGGACCGCGCAGACGCGGCACGACGGCGGACAGCAGCGGCGCGGCGAGCAGCGGCCTGAGCGTGGAAATCGCCATCGGCAACTCCTTTGCCGCCACGCCGCACCCGGCCTCCCCCAGCACTTCGCCCAGCGCGGTGGCCAGCGGCACGCCGCGCCCGGAATAGCCGACCAGCGCATAGAGCCCCGGCGCCGGGTTATAGAGATGCGGCTGCCGGTCCAGATTGATCGCCAGTTTGCCCGACCAGAACGCGCTCCATCGCAGTTCCTGTTGCAGCGCCGGAAAGATCTCGCAGAAACGGCGGCGCATAAAATTGGCGCTCCATTCTATATTGCGCCCGCGGATGGTTTCGATAAGCCCGCCGACAATCAATCGATTCTGGCTGTCGAAACGCAGATAGCGCACGTCCGGCCGCGTATCGCCGACGCTTTGGTTGCCGGGAAGGAGGTATTGGCGCAACGCCGGATCGAGCGGTTCGCTCGCCAGCGCATAGGCCGACATGGTGAAATAGGAACGCCCGAGCGGCGGGAAAAGGCGCGCCGTATAGGCATTGGTGGCGATGCCGATCCGCTTCGCCCGGACGCTTCCTCCCGGACAGGTCACGCGCCAGACGCCGGCTTCCCGCGCGATGGCAAGCGCCGGGGAACGGGTGTAAATTTCCGCGCCCTCCCGCATTGCCGCGCGTGCCAGTCCGCGCGTCAGGGCCAGAGGATTGAGATGGCCGCCATCCGGGTGAATCCAGCCGCCGTAATAGGCGTCCGACCCGGTCATCGCCGTGACCTGTTGGCGATCGAGAAGCTGCGGTTTGACGCCCAGCTCAGCATAGAAATCGTGCTGACGCTTCAAGCGCTCCATCGCCGCTGGGCGGTGAGCTAACTGGAGCGCGCCGGTCGGCGCCGCCTCGCAATCGATGCCGTACCGCTCTATCAGCGAAAAAACCGTCTTGCCCGAATTCACCAGCAGGCTGGCATAGCGCGTGCCGCGTTCCCGGCCCAGTTTCTCGATAAATCCCTGCGGATCGGTGAAGCCGAACACCGGCACACAATGGCCGTGATTCCGGCCGGAACCGCCGAATCCCGCCTCCTCCGCCTCAAGCACCAGGGTCTTCGTGCCCTGCCCGGCCGCATGGATAGCCGCCGTCAGGCCGGTATAGCCCGCGCCGATAACGACGAAATCCGCCTCGTGCTCGCCGGCTAAAGGCGCCGTTTCCGGCGCGGCGGGCGAGGTTTGCTCATAAAGATTACGCTGAATCAGCATCTGTCTGAACGTCCTTAGGGTTATATTCGACCCGGTGGATTTGCCTGCTGCCCTTGCCGCGCAGCGTCTCGATTGAGGCAAGGCGGTCGCGCACCCGATCGGGCTGGCGTTTGCTCAGGGCGGCGATAATCGCCTCGCATTGGGCGAAAGCCACCACGCGGGAATCGAAGGCCGAAAGGCTTTCAACCGGAGAAACCAGAACCTGGTCGGCGAAATTGCCGATCGGCGAAAGCCAGCGATCGGTGAAAAGAACGATACGCGCCCGAGCCTCTTTGGCGAGACGGGCGAATTCCACGATATCGGCCTGATAGCGCCGGTAATCAAACACCACCAGAGTCACCTGGCTAGTGAAATCCGTCACCCGGTCAAACAGCCGCGTTGACTCATTTTCGATAAAGAAAACGCCGGGCCGCACCTGACCGAGCAGCAGAGACAGGCGCAGGGCAAGCGTAGAGCTGGAACGCCCCCCGATGCAGTAAACTGTCGCACGCTCGTCACCGAGCAGATCGAGCACCGCTTCGAACTCATCCTCGCGAAAATCGTCCGCCGCCTGTTGCAGCGCCACCGCAAGATTGCGCATAAAATCGGCATATCCCCCCGCCCCCGGCGCGGCAATGCTTTGCGTATCGAACATGGATAACGGCGAATTGAGCTTCTCACTCACCTCGTCGATCAGCGCGTCCTGAAAGGCGGTATAGCCGTTGAAGCCGAGCTTGGCCACGAAGCGGAGAATGGTCGGCACACTAACGCCGGCGCGCTGCGCGAACCCGGCGACGCTCGAAAGCCCCGCCGAGGGATAATTCGCCAGCAGCGTACGCACCACCCTGGTCTCGGCCGATGTCAGCTTCCGCCCGCTTTCAGTGAGTTTATTCTTGATTGCCATGCCGTCCTCCTCCGCCACTACTTGTACAATATTGTAAATATTATAACAAAGAACCAATTTTGATATCTAATGCTACATAAGTTCATTGACGCACGGGCGAGTTATCCCAAATTATTAAGCCTCGATTTCCAGCAGGTCGGCCCGCTCATCGCGGGGCGATTCACGCTTATCGGCAGAACAATAAAAGGGGGATGTTTGACGTGCGCAACAAGCTTTTACTCAATATCACCGCCGTTCTCCTGTGTGCCGCCACATTCCACGTCGGCGCGGAGAGGCTGCGGTTCGCTTCGCAGGGCGACATCACATCAATGGATCCTTATGCCATTGACGAAACATTCACCACCGGGTTTCTCGGCAATGTCTATGAAGGACTGATACGGCGGGCGCCGGACCTCTCTATCGAGCCGGCGCTGGCCGAGAGCTGGGAAATGGTCGAGCCGCTACGCTGGCGTTTCCACCTGCGCCATGGCGTGAAGTTTCATGACGGCAGCCCCTTTACCGCCGATGATGTGCTCTATTCCGCCGAACGCATCCGTTCCGGCGCTTCGGATTTCAAGAACAGGCTGGCGCCCGACACCAAGGTTATCAAAGTCGACGATTACACGGTCGACTTTGTCACCACAACGCCGAATCCGACCCTCCATTATCAGTGGGGCAACTGGTACATGATGTCCAAAAGCTGGGCCGCGAAGCACAACATCGGCGCACCTGACAAAACGGGCGGCGGCGAGGAAAACTATGCGACCCGGCATGAAAACGGCACCGGCCCCTTCCAGCTCGACTCGCGCGAACCGGGTATCCGCGCCACGCTTAAGGCCAATCCCGACTGGTGGGGCAATGCGTCGCGTCCCGGCAATGTCACCGAGGTCGTCTTCACCCCGATCCCGAACGCCTCGACGCGCGTTGCGGCCCTGCTGTCCGGCCAGTTGGACGTCATTTTCCCGGTTCCCGTTCAGGATATCGAGCGCGTCGAACGGACCGCCGGCACGCATATGCTTGTCGGTCCCGAGCTGCGCACCATTTACCTGTTTCTGGATCAATTCCGCGACGAACTGCTCTATTCCAACGTCAAAGGCAAAAATCCGCTCAAGGACCACCGCGTGCGCGAAGCGCTGTACCGCGCCATCGACATCGAAACGATCAACAAGAAAGTGATGCGCGGCATGTCCACCCCTTCGGCGCTGATGATCGCCCCCGGCATCAACGGCTTCAGCCCGGATTTCAAGCGTCTCGGCTACGACGCGGCGCAGGCCAGGGAGCTGCTTGCGCAGGCGGGCTATCCGAACGGTTTCGAACTGGGGCTTGATTGCCCGAACGACCGCTACGTCAATGACGAAGCCATCTGCGTCGCCGTCGCCAATATGTGGTCCAAAGTCGGCGTGAAGGTCAAGCTCAACGCCCAGACCAAAACCAAATTCTTCGAGAAAGTCTTCGCGCCGAAGCTCGACTTCAGCGTCGGCCTTATCGGCTCGACGCCGCCGAGCTTCGACAGCTGGGCGCCTATCAACTCGCTGCATATGTGCCCGCGCGTCTCGCCGGACGCGCGAGCCTGGGGAGAGGAGCAACGCGAGAAGGTCAGCAACGGTAAGTCCAACTATGGCGGCTACTGCAATCCCGAAGTCGATAAGCTCGCCAACCAGATATTGTCCGAAACGGATCAGGCCAAACGGAATACGCTAATCGAGGCGACATGGCGGATTACCACCGACGACATCGCCTATATTCCGCTCCACCAGCAATGGATCGCCTGGGGCGTTCGCGACGGCATCGAGCTGAAGCAGCGCCCGGACGACATCTTCGACTGGCGCTACGTGCGGGTTAACCGGTAATTGTCATCCGCCGCAAGACCGGCGGCACGGCCCGCCGGTCTTGCGGCGCAAATGAGGGCGATCCATGTTCAGTTTTCTGCTGCGCCGCCTGGTTCAGGCCGGCATCGTCATGCTGGCCGTCGCGATGATCGCCTTTGTGATGTTCCGCTACATCGGCGATCCGGTGGCGCAGATGGTGGGCCAGGATACCTCGCTTGCCGAACGCGCGCAGCTTCGCGCCCAGCTCGGCCTTAACGATCCGCTTCCCGTACAGTTCGCCGGTTTCGTCGCGCGAATGCTGCACGGCGATTTCGGTCTCTCCTGGCAGATGGGGCAGCCTGTCGCTTCATTGCTCGCCGACCGGCTACCGGCGACGCTGGAATTAAGCTTCTTGGCGTTGCTGCTGGCCGTGCAGATCGGCGTGCCGATGGGCGTCTATGCCGGACTACACCCGAGAAGCCGGCTGACCCAGCTATTGATGATCGTTTCGTTGGCCGGGATCTCCCTGCCGACCTTCTTCATCGGCATTATCCTGATCCTCATCTTCGGCGTTGAACTCGGCTGGCTGCCGACCTTCGGACGGGGGGAAGTGGTTAGCCTCAACGGCTGGTCTACCGGCCTCCTCACCTGGTCGGGCTGGCAGTCCATCCTGATGCCCGCCTTCACGCTCGGTCTGTTCCAGCTCACCTTCATCATGCGGCTTATTCGCGCCGAAATGCTCGAAGTGATGCGCGCCGACTATATCAGGTTCGCCCGCGCCCGCGGCCTCAGCAATCGCTCGATCCATTTCGTCCATGCGCTGAAGAATACGCTGGTGCCGGTGATGACCATCGCCGGCCTGCAGTTGGGCTCCATTATCGCCTTCGGCATCATTACGGAAAGCGTGTTCCAATGGCCCGGCATCGGCATTCTGTTCCTGCAGGCCATCTCGACGGCGGATATTCCCCTGATGTCCGCCTACCTGATGCTGGTCGCGGCGATCTTCGTCATTATCAACTTTATCGTCGACCTGCTTTACTACCTGGTTGATCCGCGCCTGCGTAGCGACAATATCCTGCGGAGAAATTAACATGACGAACAAACGACGGGCTAATACGTTCGGGAGCGGCCTGCTGTATCAGTTCACCTCATCGCCCCTTATCGTTTGCGCGGCGCTCACCGCCGCCCTGCTGATGGTATGCTCGCTTCTGGCGCCGTTTATCGCCCCCCACGATCCGTTCAACCCGCAAACCATCGATCTGATGGACTCGCTCCTGCCGCCAGTCTGGCATCAGGACGGAGAGTGGCGTTTCCCGCTCGGCACCGACGATCAGGGCAGAGATCTGCTGTCGGCCATCCTCTACGGCACGCGCACCTCGGTCGCCGTCGGTTTCATCGCGGTTGCCATCGCCGCCATTCTCGGCGTCACGCTCGGCCTGATCGCCGGCTATGCCGGCGGTTTCACGGATGCGGTCATCATGCGCGTCGTCGACGTTCAGATGACCTTTCCCGCCATTCTGGTCGCCCTGCTGGCGGACGGCATCACCCGCGGTCTGTTGCCGCGTGAAGAGCACGACAGCCTCGCGCTCTTCGTTATTATCCTGTCCCTTGCCCTATCCATCTGGCCGCAGGTGGCGCGCACCGTTCGCGCCTCGACCATGGTCGAGAAGAATCGGGAATACGTACAGGCGGTGCGCATCATCGGCCGTCCTGCCGGGGCGATTCTGTTCAAACACATCATGCCGAATGTGCTCGGACCGGTTCTGGTTATCGCCACGATTAACCTGGGGAGCGCCATTCTCGGCGAGGCGACGCTCAGCTTCCTCGGCGTCGGCATGCCCGCCACCGAGCCCTCCCTTGGCACGCTGATCCGCATCGGTAACAGTTTCCTTTTCTCCGGCGAGCGTTGGATCGTGATGTTCCCCGGTCTGGTGCTGGCGCTGCTGGTGATGTCCGTCAACCTTCTCGGCGACCGGCTGCGCGATGCGCTGGATCCGAAACTGAGATAAACGCAGGAGCACGCTTTTCCATGCAAACTACGGATAGAAAAACGCCGCTGCTCGTCATCAGGGGGCTGAAGGTCGAGTATCCCGGGCGGCAAAATACGTTCACCGCGGTGGAGGACATCGATCTGGATATCCATCACGGCGAAATCCTCGGCCTGGTCGGGGAGTCGGGCGCGGGCAAGTCCACTATCGGCAGCGCCATTATGGGCTTGCTTGATGCCCCTGGTCGGATCGCGTCCGGAACGATCGAACTCGAAGGCCGGCGCATCGACAATCTCGACGCCGGCGCGATGCGCGCCGTGCGCGGCAGGCGCATCTCGATGATCTTTCAGGACCCGCTGACCAGTCTCAATCCGCTCTATACCATCGGACAGCAGCTGACGGAAACCATACGCGCCCACCGCCGGGTCGGACGCCGCCAGGCGCGGCGCGATGCGGCCGCGCTGCTGGAACAGGTGGGCATTAGCGATGCGCAGCGGCGGCTGAACCAATATCCGCACCAGTTTTCCGGCGGCATGCGCCAGCGCGTGGTGATTGCCCTGGTACTCTGCAGCAATCCCGACCTTATCATTGCCGACGAACCGACCAGCGCCCTTGATGTTTCCGTCCAGGCGCAGATCCTCGCGCTGATTAAAAAGCTGGCGGCCGAGCGCGGCGTCGGGGTGCTGCTTATCACCCACGACATGGGGGTGATTGCCGAAACCGCCGCCAGGGTCGCCGTCATGTATCGCGGCCATATTGTGGAATGCGGAGAAACCGCTCAGATTGTCCGCGCGCCGCTTCACCGCTATACCCGCAGCCTAATCGGCGCGGTGCCGAGCGCCGATGTGAAATTCACCCGCTTTCCGCGGGTCGATTTTATCGAAGGTTCGCAGCAACCCGCGCCGCGGTTCGACGCGCGCACCCACTGGCTCGGACAGCGCGCTACCGCGGCGCCGAGCGCGGCGGATGAGCGCGCCCGGCCGCTGGTGGAAATGAAAGGGATAGGGATGCGCTTTCTGACGCGGCGCTCTATCTTCCCCGGGCGGCGGCGTTATTTCGACGCCGTGCGCGACCTTAACCTTGAGGTGAAAGAGGGAGAAATACTGGGACTGGTCGGCGAATCCGGCAGCGGCAAATCGACGGTGGCGCGTATCCTGGCCGGCCTTTACCAGGCGTCGGACGGAACATTATCCTATGACGGCATCGCCCTGGACGGCGCCGAAGGCCGCGCCCGCCGCAGAAGTATGGATCAGCCAATCCAGATGATCTTTCAGGATCCCTACTCTTCGCTCAATCCGCGCATGCGCGTCGACGCCATTATCGCCGAGCCCATCGCCCATTACGGTCTGACGGCAACCCCGCGGGAACGCGCGGCGGTGGTCGCCGACCTGCTTGAGCTCGTCGGACTCGGGCAGGAGGCGGGGCATAAATTTCCCCATGAGTTTTCCGGCGGTCAGCGTCAGCGTATCTCAATAGCGCGAGCGCTGGCCACGCGGCCGCGCTTCCTTATTTGCGACGAACCGACCTCGGCGCTCGACGTATCCATCCAGGCACAGGTCCTCAACCTGCTCAAGGACTTGCAGGAATTACTCGGGCTGACCATGTTATTTATCAGCCACGACCTTCCGGTGGTGAGGCAGATGTGCGATCGCATCGCCGTTATGCACCATGGCAAGCTCTGCGAAGTCGCGGCGACGGATACGCTGTTTAGCCATCCGCAACATCCCTATACGCAGAAGCTGTTACGGCTGATACCCCGTCTGTAGGGCGGTTTTTAGTCGATGCCCCGGCAATCCCGCAACCATACTATCTAATGCCGTTTTACGTGTTTGGATGCGGTCGGGAAATTTTTTATATTACGCATCCGGCATGATTCGAGCAGAGTTCCCATTGCGCGCAAAATCCCTAACCCTTGAAGCCTCATCCCTGCCTGAAACCTGGAAGTCACGCATTCTCGGCGTCATCGGTCAGGCCAATATCAAGCTTATCCGCATGGATAAAGGCGGGATTCCCGCAGAACGCCACGATGATTTCGCAGAGGCGCTGATTCTGATTGAAGGCAACCTGCAACTTGATGTAGAAGGCCAGCTTATTGAGATGAAGTCAGGCGATTATTACCTTATTCCCCGCGGCAAAACGCACCGCGTTTTGCCCGGAAGCGACGGAACGCTGTTGCTGATTGACGCGCAGAGCGCGCTCTCCTGACAGCACGGCGCACAGACCGCCGGGCAAACAATTCACCGCGCGGCTGAGACCTCGCCGCCGGGCTGCGCCGCAAGCGCGTCGAACCGCTGGCGCGCCAGGCGAATGTCCTCATGGCGTTCGTCCGCCCAGGCGATCAATACATCCAGCGGGTCGAGCAACGAGCGTCCCAACTCGGATAAGCGATACTCGACGCTGGGCGGTTTGGTGGCGAAAACGTGGCGGGTAATCAATCCGTCCCTTTCCAGATCGCGCAATGTCTGGGTCAGCATTCGTTTGGAAATATCGGGCACCAGCCGCCGCAGATTGTTGAAACGCCGCGGCCCCGCGGCCAGCGCCACGATCAGCAGCGTGCTCCACTTGTCGCCGATGCGGTCCAGCACGTCGCGCACCGGGCACTCCACTTTATGCTCGCCCCATGACTCCAGCGCCTGAAAAGCCTCGGCTATCTTCGAGCGCTGCGCCGCACTAGGTTCCTTTTTTGTTACCTGGTCTGTCAAACCTGCCTCCTTTACAGTCTTATATAAGGTCTCTAAAGTAGACCTGGGACTAATAATACACCTTGAAAAGGAAAAGCCAATGCCCTCATTGACGTCACCTACCCTGCTGGTCACCGGAGCAAGCGGCCACCTGGGCCGCCGCGTGGTTGAATACCTGCTGGACGGCGGCGCGGCGAACGTCGTCGCCGCGACCCGCAACCCCGATGGCCTCGCCGACCTGGCGGCACGCGGCGCCGAGACGCGTAAGGCGGACTTCGACGATCCGGCCACGCTGCAATCGGCCTTCGCTGGCGTCGATCGTCTGCTTATCGTGTCGGCGCCGGATACGCCGGACGATCCGTCCCGCCGCCGGCGTCAGCATCTGGCCGCGGTGGATGCCGCGCTCAAAGCCGGGGTGCGGCACATCGTCTACACCTCGATGCTGAACCCCGAGCCCGGCTCGCCGATTCCTTTTGCGCCCGACCATTACGGCACCGAGCAGGCCATCGAGAAAAGCGGCATTCCGTTCACCATCCTGCGCCCCAGTTGGTATGCCGACAGCGTATTTCTGTGGCTGCCGCCGGTGCTGGCCGCCGGACAGTGGTACTCGGCCGCCGGCGACGGGCGAACCGCCCACGTCTGGCGCGACGATCTGGCGAAAACCGCCGCCGCGGCGCTGGTTTCCGCGACGGAGGAAAGCCGCCGCCTTGCGGTCACCGGGCCGCAGGCGCTGACGCCGGCGGAGATCGTCGACATCGTTAACCGCGTATTCGATACCCGCGTTGAGCTTATTCCCGTCAGCGACGCGGATTTGCGTAATGGACTGACGGCGGCCAAATTGCCCGCGGGAGTGGTCGAACTGCTGACGGCGATCGATATCAATACGCGCCAGGGCGGCGTCGATGTGGTGGGCGATGCCGTGGAGCGTCTGACCGGCGAGCCGCCGCGCAGTCTGCATGACTTCCTGGTCGATAACCGCGCGGCCCTGCTGGCGGCCAGAGACGCGCTTAATCCCTGAATTCGCCGGGGGCGGAAGGTTTGTCTGTCCGGCAACCGGCCGGCTTTAAGGCGATTTTCACCGACGCGGCGGCCGCAACAAGGGCCGCCGTTCCACCGATGTTTGCGTTCTTTCTTAACGTTTCAAGGGAGCTTTACATATGTCGCAATCCCATTTCACCACGCTGTTTTCACCCTATCGTCTCGGCGATCTGACCCTCAGAAACCGGTTGGTCATGGCGCCGATGACGCGCAGCCGCGCCGTACGGAATAATGTTCCCAACCCGCTGGCGGCGACCTACTACGCCCAGCGCGCCACCGCCGGGCTGATCGTCTCCGAGGCCACGCAAATCAGTCCGCAGGGCGTCGGCTATATCCGCACGCCGGGCATCCACTCCCCCGAACAGGTCGCCGGCTGGCGGCGCGTTACCGACGCGGTGCACGACGCGGGCGGCCTGATCTTCGCCCAGCTATGGCATGTGGGCCGCGTCTCCCACCCCGATTTTCACGGCGGCGAGCTTCCCGTCGCGCCGTCCGCGCTGCTGGCCGAGGGCGAAGTCTTCACGCCCAACGGCAAGACGCCGATGGTGGCGCCGCGAGCGCTGGAAACGGATGAGATCCCCGCCATTGTCGAGCAGTATCGCCAGGCGGCGCTCAACGCCAAAAACGCCGGTTTCGACGGCGTGGAGATCCATGGCGCGACCGGCTATCTGCTCGACCAGTTCCTGCGCGACGGTTCGAATATCCGCACCGACCGCTATGGCGGCAGCATCGAGAACCGCGCCCGCTTCCCGCTGGAAGTCACCGCCGCCGCCGTCGAGGTGTTCGGCGCGCAGCGCGTGGGCTACAAGATTACGCCGAACCTGCCGCTGCACTCCATGTCGGATAGCAATCCGGCGGCGACCTTCGGCTATCTCGCCGGCCGGTTGAGCGCCCTGGGCATCGCCTATCTGCACGTCAGCGAAGCGATCGCCGGCCCGGCGGCGGCACCGGCTTCCGCCGAACGGATCGCTCCGCACCTGCGTAAAGCCTTTGGCGGCACGCTGATCGTCAACGGCGGCTACGATGCCGCGTCCGGCGAGAACGCGCTGACTGCGGGAGAGGCTGAACTGGTGGCCTACGGCGTGCCTTTCCTGACCAACCCGGATCTGGCGGAAAGATTCCGCCGCAATGCCCCACTCAATGCGCCCGACTATGCGACGTTCTACGCCGCGGAAAAAGACGAAAGCGGCTATATTGACTATCCGACGCTGGCGAAAACGGAGGAATGACGATGGCCCAGACTATCAGCGTGGAAATCTGGTCGGATGTTATCTGTCCCTGGTGCTGGATCGGCAAACGCCGCTTCGAGCGCGCGCTGGCCGACTTTCCCCAGCGCGAGCGCGTAAAGGTGGTACAGCGCGCGTTTCGACTGATGCCCGGCCTCGCGCCGCAACGCGCGCAGAACGTGCTTGTCCAGCGGCTTGGCTCCGCCGAGCGGGTTGCCGCCACGCTGGCGCACGTGGAGAATGAAGCGGCCGGCGAAAATCTGGAGTACCACCTCGCCGCGTCGTTTGTCGGCGATACGCTCGACGTTCATCGCCTGGTAAAATTCGCCGCCGAAAAAGGTTTGCAGGAGCAGGCCGTCGAGCGGTTCTATCGGGCCGGTTTCACCGAGAACGCCGCGCTGTTCGAGCGCCAGACCCAGCTGCGGCTGATGGCCGATATCGGCCTCGATCGGGACGCCTGCGCGGCGGTGCTTGACGCAGACGCCTATGCGGCCGCCGTTGATGAAGACCAGCGCGCCGTGCAGGCCCAAGGCGGCAGCGGCGTGCCGTTCTTCCTGATCGACGGCCGGCAGGCGATCTCCGGCGCGCAGCCGGCCCCGACATTTCTTGCCGCGCTGGAGCAGGCATGGCGGGCTCAACCTTCCCATCGCGAGCAGGGAACGACGGGCGCGGTCTGCGGTCCCGACGGCTGCCGTTGAAAAGCGGAAACTAGCCGCCGGCCGGGGCGCCGGCGCGCAGTCCGTCCATCACCAGGTCCATCAGCCGGGTGAGGCGGCGTTGCCAGTCCTCGCCGGCATCGATCTGCCAGATACCGGCGATGGCCAGAAAGAAGTCGTCCACGGTGACGCCCGGGCGGATGGTGCCGGCCTCCTGGTTGGCGTCGAGCAGACGCTGGGCCGCCGCGGCCACCGGCGCATAACCCGCTTTTCCCGGGCAGTCGCGGGCGTGCGCCACCTGACGGATGGCGTCGGCCAGACCGGCCTTGGTCATGGCATAGCGGGCCAGACGATCCATCCATGCCCGCAGGGCCTCGTCCGGCGGACTGGTCTCAAGCAGGCGATCGGCGAAGTCGGCGACCTGTTCCATTTCATAACGGTAGACCTCCATCACCAGCGCTTCCCGGTTGGGGAAATTACGGTAGAACGTCCCTTGCCCGACCCCCGCCTTTCGGGCGATGGCGCTTAACGACACGTCCGCCGAACGCGTCAATTCGCCAACCGCCACCTCCAGAATGCGTTGGCGATTCTGAAGCGCGTCTGAACGTAACGGTGTCTCCATCTGCTGGGCCACTGGTTTTCCTCTCCGCAAGGGATATCTTGTCAAGCGGACAGCTGTCCGCTATGCTGACTCGTGGTAATCGGACAAGTGTCCGTTTAGGTTATTGTAGCCAATTATAGGAAATATTTAATGAAAACTACAGGCAATACGATTCTGATCACCGGCGGCACCTCAGGCATCGGGCTTGGGCTGGCGTTGCGCTTTCACCAGGCCGGCAACAAAGTAATCGTCGCCGGGCGGCGTAAGGCGCTGCTCGATCAGATCGTCGCCGCCCATCCGGGCATTGACGCGCTCGAACTTGATGTGACCGACCCGGCATCAATTACCCGCGCCAGCGAAACGGCGGCGGCCCGCTATCCTGAGCTGAACGTGTTAGTCAATAATGCCGGCATCATGTTGGGGGAAGACCTGCGCAATCCCGGCGATCTGCAAATCGCCGAAGAGACCGTCGCCATCAACCTGCTCGGCACCATCCGCATGGTGTATGCCTTTTTGCCGCAGTTAGTGAGTAAAGACGACGCCGCGATCCTCAACGTCACCTCCGCGCTGGCGTTCGTCCCGCTACCGGCCGTCCCCACCTACAACGCCACCAAGGCGGCGGTTCACTCATTCAGCGAGAGCCTGCGCGTTCAGCTTGCCGACACCGCGGTCAGCGTAATAGAAATAGCGCCGCCGGGCGTGCGGACCACGCTGTTCGGTCAGCAGAACAGCGAACGCTCCATGCCGCTGGACGATTTCCTCACCGAAACCCTGGATCTGCTGTATCGCGACCCCGAGCCGCGGGAAGTCATTGTGGAGTCAGCCAGATTCCTGCGTGACGCCGAAGCCAACGGCAGCTACGATGAGGTTCTGAACCTGCTCTCCGCGGTAAAAGCGCCGAGCAATAGCTGATAGCGTGCGGAAGATGCCCGCTTTCCCCAGAACGGCGCTAACATGAAGAAACCTTTTCACCTGATGGCCAAACCGACCAGCTTTCAGTGCAATCTGTCCTGCGAATACTGTTTTTATCTGCCCAAAGGGAAAGATGTTCTGCAAAGCCCGTCCCCCAAACGGCATATGGATGACGCGGTGTTGCGTCAATATATCAAACAATATATTGAGAACTGGCCGACCGAAGAGATCATGTTCGCCTGGCAGGGCGGCGAGCCCACCCTGGCGGGGCTGGACTTTTACCGCCGGGTGCTGGCTTTGCAGAGCCAGTACGGCAAGGGCAGACGCATCCATAACAGTCTGCAAACCAACGGCGTGCTGCTTAATGACGCATGGGCGGCTTTTCTCGCCGAAAATCATTTTCTGGTGGGGATATCCGTGGATGGTCCCCGGTCATTGCACGACCGCTTCCGCAAGAGCAACAGCGGCCAGTCCGTTTTCCGGCAAGTGATTGACGGTATCGAGCGTTTAAGGAAACATGAGGTCGAGTTCAATTTGCTCGCCGTGGTAAACAGCGAGACCGCCAAATATCCCCGCGAGGTATACCACTTTCTGACCCGCGAACTGGCATGCCCGCACGTGCAGTTTATTCCCATCGTCGAACCCGCGGCTGCGGCCGGCGCCGGGCAGCAATTCGGCGAACTGATATGCCGGCAAAACGGCCTGGGTGAAACCGTCATGCCCTGGTCGGTGAACGGGGACGCCTACGGCAAGTTTATGATTAGCGTGTTTGACCAATGGGTACGTCAGGATGTCGGCCGGGTATTCGTACAGCTGTTCGATAACACATTAGCGGCATGGGCCGGTGAAACACCCAGCCTCTGCGTAATGCAACCCACCTGCGGCAGAGCATTAATCATTGAACAAAACGGCGATATTTATAGCTGCGATCATTTCGTCACCCCGGAACATCGTCTGGGCAATATTATGACCACGCCGTTATCGACGCTGGCCTACGGTAAACAGCAAAAAAAGTTCAGCCGCCGGAAAACGCCGTCATCGCCGGCGTGCCAACGCTGCGACTATCGTTTCGTATGCCAGGGAGGATGTCCGAAGCACCGAATTATTCCTCTCGGCAACCAGCGGCAAAATTATCTGTGCAGCGGTTACAAGGCCTTTTTTCAACATGTCGCGCCCTATATGACCTACATGGCCGAACAAATCGCGCAGCGCCGTTCCCCGGCAAACGTGATGAACGTCGCGGCATTTATCGCGGCGAACCAGGTGGCCAGTCAGGCAAGGTGATAGCTTAAGTTTTACCGCCGCCGCTAGAACTTCCAGGCGTAGGCGATGCCGAGAATATCCTGGCTCATCTTCACGTTGGCTTCGCCGCCGCCAAAGGCCGCCGGAATGGAGCCATTGCCGTTGACGGTCTCCTTGAAGCCGTAGGTATAGGCCAGGCTCAACTCTCCGTCAGGCGAAGGCGCCCACGTCAGGCCGACGCTCAGGTGGTTGCGAATCACTCCCGGGGCAAGCACATTGAGGAAGGTCTGGCTCTTTTGCACCGGCTGGTCGGCATGGCTGAAACCGCCGCGCAGCGTCAGTTCAGGACTCAGCGCATAGCTGACGGCCAGCTTATACACCGTCACGTCCCGCCAGCCGAAACCGGGGCCGTTCTTCGAGCCGAAATTATCGCCCGCGAATACCGACTGCACGTTGAACTCATTGGCGATGGAACGCACGCTGCCGTATTTGATCTCCTGCACGTCGGCGGATACCGTCAGCGCCGGCGTCACCTTGTACGCCAGCCCCACGCCGTAGTTTTCCGGAATGTCGAAACTGCCGCCGTCGGCAAACAGCCCGGCATAGCGGTCGAACTCCCCGGCCTTGATCTTCGAAGACCAGGTCAGCCCCAGCGTCAGGTCGTCGGTCAACCGGCCCTGCCAGCCCAGACGCAGGCCCCAGCCGGTGGAGGTGTCGTTGCCGCGATCGTTGAAGTTGCCGCCATCGCTGGAAAAACCGGAAAACGCGTTCAATCCCTTGGCGGAGAAGCGCTGATAGACGAAATTCACACCGACGCCGAGAGACTGCCGTTCGGTAAACTTATAGGCCAGCGAGGGGGTAATAAACAGCTGGCTCAGATTGACGCCCGCGCTGCCGTTGCCGCCAAAGGCGGCGTAGGGATTCTCTTTATAGTCGGTATTCATGCCGCCGTTGCCGTACACGGCGACGCCGACGCCCAGGCGATCGTTCAGTTGCTTGCTATAGCCGATCTCCGGCAGCAGAAAATACTTTCTCTCGCTGCCGTCGTACCGGCCGTTGGCGCCCGCCGCATTCCCTTCGATCTCGGCGCTGCGATCCGGGGCGAACAGGGTCGCGCCGATATCCAGACGATCGCCGATCCATACCGTGCCGGCCGGATTGTTGGCCGCCGCCAGGGCATCCTGCGGCTGGGCGATGCTGACCCCCGCCTGCCCCTGAGCCTTGATGCCGTAGCCGTGCATAAAATAGCCATTGGTCGCGCCGGCCTGGGTGCTGACGACGCCGCCCAGCACCGCCAGCGCAGCCAGTCGTATTTTGGATCTCACTATAGTTTCTCCCTGAAGATAGCGCCGGATCCGGCCGCCTTGGCGTCAACTATTAAACCAAATGCATACCGTTTAATAATAATATTGAATGCTATTTTTATATCGGAAGGAAATAATCGATCCGCACGGCGCTTACTCCCTGGTCGGCGGCTGACGGCACAGGCTGGCGGACAGGCGATCCAGCAGAATCGCCATCAGCACCACCACAAAACCGCTCTGCAATCCCTGCCCGACGTCCAGTTGCTGAATGCTGGTCAGGATATCGTTGCCCAGTCCCCCGGCGCCGACCATCGAGGCGATAATCACCATCGACATCGCCATCATGATGGTCTGGTTCACGCCCGCCATAATCGACGGCAAGGCATTGGGCAACTGCACTTTCAGCAGCAGCTGACGCGGGGTACAGCCGAACGCCAGCCCGGCCTCTATCAGTATTTTATCCACCTGGCGGATCCCCAGGTCGGTTAAGCGCACCACCGGCGGCATCGAAAACAGTACCGTGGCGAAAATGCCCGGCGGCCTGCCGAGGCCGAACAGAATGGTCGCCGGGATCAGGTAAACAAACGCCGGCATGGTCTGCATAAAATCCAGCAGCGGCCTCACCGCCATACCGATGCGCCGATGTCGGGCAATCAGGATGCCCAGCGGAATACCAAGCAACAGGCTGAAAAACGTCGCCGACAGGGTCAGGCCCAGGGTTATCGCCGCGTGCTGCGCATAGCCGCTGTAGACGATATACAGCGTCGCGGCCGCGCTGAAGAGCGCGAATCCCCAACCCAGCCGCCACCAGCTCAGCGCCACCGCCAGCAGCACCAGCCCCCAGGGAGAGAGCAGCAGCAATCCCTGTTCCAGTCCGCCGGAGACGCCGTCGAGCAGCGCGGCGATAAATTCGAATATCTCGCCATGCTGGCTCAGCAGATAGCGCACCGCGTCGTCAATCTGACTGCTGAAATTTAGCGGTTCAGCCATGAGTAGATCCTCCCGGCGCGGATGTTGCGGGGTAAATATCGGCATAGCTTTCCGCCAGCACATAGCGTGACGTATCAATCCCGGAGAAGAAGCGTTGCACATAGGCATTGGCCGGCGCATTCACCAGCTGTTCGGCGGTGCCGGTCTGCACCAGACGTCCGTGTTCCATAATCGCAATCCGGTTGCCGATGCGCAGCGCTTCTTCGATATCGTGGGTGACGAAAACGATGGTGCGCTGCTGCTCCGCCTGTAGCCGCAGCAGCAGGCTCTGCATTTCCCGGCGGTTAATCGGGTCCAGCGCGGAAAAAGCTTCGTCCATCAGCAACAGGGGCGGATTAACCAGCAGCGCCCGCGCCAGCCCGACGCGCTGCTGCATGCCGCCGGAGAGCTGGTGCGGCATATGCCGGGCGACCTGCGCCAGTCCCACCTGCTCCAGAGCCGTCAGGGCCGCCTGATATCTGGCGGCGGCCTTGACCCCCGACAGTTCCAGGCCGAACGCCACGTTATCCAGCACGTTGCGCCGCGGCAATAAGGCGAATGACTGAAAGACCATACTCATGGAACGACGGCGAAGATCGATTAACTCCGCCGCCGATAAAGCGGAAAGCGCGCTATTTTCAAAAAAGATCTCGCCCGCCGTCGGTTCAATTAACCGATTGAGCGTACGCAATAAAGTTGATTTACCCGACCCTGACAATCCGACGATAACGAATATTTCCCCTTGACGGATATGCAGCGAAACATTATTTAACGCCACCGACCAACCGTGCGCGGATAATAATTCCGCGGCGTCCGTTCCCGCCTGTAAATAAGGAATCGCTTTATGCCCGCCGGAGCCAAAAACTTTATATAGCCCTTCGATTCGAATCAATTTTTCAGTCATTGGCCACCTGACACTTATACTCGCCATACGTCGAGCATATACATACAGAAGTGAGTAATCCGCGTAACGGAGCCCACTGTATAAGAAATAATAGCGCGCCAATAAAACTTTATCGTCTGAGTTATAACAAAATAATTTAACTCATCCCTGCGGCTGAAAATAACTCTCATGCCGGCTTTTGAAGGAAAATGATTCGTTAATCAGCCACTCTTTGACCCGGTGATACAGCGGGGATTCGCTTTCGCGCTGCGACTGGATCAGGTAATAGCCGCGCTCGGTTTTCACCTCCGGTCCGCAGGGGATAATCAGTTCGCCGTCATCCAGCAGTTGCCCCACCAGCGGCATCCAGCCCAATGCCACGCCCTTGCCTTTCAGCGCCGCCTCGATCAGCAGGGAATAGGCGTTAAAGGTTAACGAAGCCACTGAATTATCAAGGATAATCCGCTGCGCGCCGAACCAGTCATACCAGGTCAGCCAGCGGCTCGGGTTGGTCTCCGGCAAATTGAGCAGCGGCACCTTGAGCAAGGATTGCGGCGTATCCAGCGGACCATACTGACGAATAAACGCCGGAGTGCAGACCGGGACGACCAGCTCGGGAAACAGCTTTTCGCTGTGGCATCCCGGCCAGTGGCCGTTGCCGAAGGTAATGGAGAGATTGGCATGGCTGTCGCGCAGGTTGAAGTCATTGGGTGACGTGGAAATCTGCACGTCCACGTCCGGCATCAGGCGCTGTAGCTTATCCAGCCGGGGCAGCAGCCAGTAGCTGGCGAAGCCCATGTCGGTATCGATGCGCAGGGTGTCTCTGGTTTTCTTTTTCTTTATTTTTTCAATCTGTTGGCTGATATCCGTCAGGCTGCTGTAAACAATATGGTAAAGCCGATCGCCTTCCGGCGTTAATAATACGCCGCGATGACGCCGTTCGAACAACGCCACGCCAAGTTCGCGTTCCAGTTGATTAATACGCTGGCTGACCGCCGGCTGCGAGGTTCCCAGTTCTTCGGCCGCCGCGGTGAAATTAAGATGACGGGCCGCCGCCTCGAAAAATATTAACGCCGGGAGCGACGGTAATCGATTAATTGCTGACATAATCCCCTCTTATCAAGGCATAAGTTTTTAACCCGTTCACAGCCTGTGGAGATTATGAGATAAAAAATTATATTAATGAAGTGGCATTCTTAAGGTGATTTAAGATATATGCTTAGCAGAAAACCGAATATCGTTATTTTAATGGCCGATCAATTAACCGCGGGCGCGCTCTCCGCCTACGGTAATAAAATAACCAAGACGCCCAATATTGATAAATTATCCCGGCAGGGCGTGGTGTTTGAGTCGGCCTATTGCAATAGCCCGTTATGCGCGCCGTCCCGCGCGACATTAATGACCGGGCTGTTAAATTCCGCCAATAACGTTTTTGATAACGCCGCCGAATTCAGCGCGGAGCAGCCGACCTTTTGTCATTATCTGCGCGTGCAGGGTTATCACACCATTCTGGCGGGCAAAATGCATTTTTGCGGCCCCGATCAGCTACACGGTTTTAATGAACGTCTGACCACCGATATTTACCCCGCCGATTTCGGCTGGACGCCAGACTGGCGGAATCCTGAAGTGCGGCTCGACTGGTATCACAATATGAGTTCGGTGATCGACGCCGGTACCTGCATTCGCACCAATCAGCTGGATTTCGACGACGAAGCGGTGTTCCTGACCCGGCAGAAACTGTTTGATATCGCCCGTCAGGGCAATCAGCAGCCGTTCCTATTGCTGATGTCCCTGACCCACCCGCACGATCCTTTCGCCATACCGCAGCCTTATCTCGACCGTTATTCGCCGCAGGATATTGATTTACCGAAGGTGAGCGCCGCCCAGGCGCCGTCGGACCCGCACTCCCGGCGGCTGCGCAAGATATACCAGCTGACCGACGACCTGCTGAGCGACGAACAGATCCGCCGCGCGCGCCACGCTTACTATGGCGCGGTCTCTTATGTCGACGATCAGTTCGGCGCCGTTCTCGCGACCCTGGAAGAGACCGGATTGGCCGAGGATACCATCGTGCTGGTGATTTCCGATCATGGCGAAATGCTCGGCGAACGCGGACTGTGGTATAAAATGGGCTTCTTCGAGGGCGCCGCGCGCATCCCGTTTATCGTCCATGCGCCGGACCGCTTTGCCGCGCATCGCGTCGACGCCAGCGTCTCGCTGGCCGACCTGCTGCCCACGCTGGTGGAGCTGGCGGGCGGCGAGCCGTCGTCGCTGCCCGCGACGCTGGCCGGGCACAGTCTGCTGCCCCATCTGCGCCGGGAAGCCGGGCACGACGGCGTTTACGCCGAATATCTGGCGGAAGGCGCGCTGGCGCCCATCGTGATGATCCGCCGCGGCGACTGGAAATACGTCCATTCCCTCAGCGATCCCGAACTGTTGTTCAACCTGCGCGAAGATCCGCATGAACTGAACAATCTGGCCGCGGACGCCGCTTGCCTGCCGGTGCTGTCGGCGCTGCGGGACGAGGTGGCGTCGCGCTGGGATCTGCCGGCGCTGCACCAGCGCGTATTGCAAAGCCAGCAAAACCGCCTGTTCCTCAACCGGGCGCTGGCGCACGGCACGGCGCCGGCGTGGGACTATCAGCCGGTGCAGGACGCCAGCCGCCGCTATATTCGCAACAACCAGACACTGGATGAACAAGAGGCGGTGGCGCGTTTTCCACGTCCTCACTCTTCCTCCCCTAACCAATAACACGGGAATTTATCATGCGCTTTCGCCATTCCGCCGTCACACTGCTTATCCCCTTACTGCTCGGCAGCGCTTTTTCGGCCCAGGCCGCCGTCGACGACGCCAGCTGCCGGTTAGTGAGAATGTCCGATCCGGGCTGGACCGACATCAACGCCACCAATGCGCTGGCCGGCGTGTTGCTGGAAGGGCTGGGCTATCGGCAGCAGGTGCAAAACCTGTCGGTCGCGCTGGGCTTTCAGGGCCTGAAATCCTCCCAGCTGGACGTTTTTCTGGGAAACTGGATGCCCGCGCAACAGCCGGTAATTGAAAAATTCACCCGCGACGGTTCGGTTGAAGTATTGACCGCCAACCTGGCCAGCGCCAAATTCACCCTGGCGGTGCCGGATTACGTCGCCCAGGCCGGGGTAAAAGACTTTGCCGATCTGGCGAAATACGGCGATCGGTTCCAGCATAAAATTTACGGCATCGCGCCAGGCGCGCCGGCCAACCAGAATATCAAACGCATGATCGACCAGAAGGAGCTCGGCCTTGACGACTGGTCGCTGGTGGAATCCAGCGAAAGCGGCATGCTGGCGCAGGTTGAGCGGGCGGTGAATAAAAAAGAGTGGATCGTCTTCCTCGGCTGGGAGCCCCACGCGATGAATACCCGTCATTCCCTGGTCTACCTTGGCGGCGGCGATGAGTGGTTCGGGCCGAATTACGGCAGCGCGACGGTCAATACCGTAGTTCGCAAAAGCTATGCGCAGGCTTGCCCCAACGTCGCCCGGCTGTTCAGCAATCTGCAATTCAGCGTCGACCTGGAAAACAAGGTGATCAAACGCCTGCTGGACGATAAGCAAACGCCGCGTGACGCCGCGCGCGCCGAAATCAGCGCTAACCCGCAACAGCTTGAACCCTGGCTGAACAACGTCACCACGCTGGACGGCAAACCGGGGCTTGACGCCGTGCGCCAGTCCTTGTCGCGTTAATCGGGCGGGCTGAATCCCCCGTTTACCCTAAAGCGGGGGATTTAGCGCGGCGCTTAGGGTTTTATCGCGTAGCGCTGGATAAGCAGCCGCGACAGACCATCCATGGCAAAGCCAATCACGCCGATGGTGACGATCACCGCCATCAGCTCCGAGTAAGCCAGACGGTCGCGGGCGTCGAGAATGGCGTATCCCAGTCCCGACGTCACGCCAAGCATTTCGCAGGGCACCAGCACAATCCACAGAATGCCGATCGCCAGCCGGATGCCGGTGAGCAGATGGCTTAAAATCCCCGGCAGAATAATGTGCCACAAGGTTTCCAGCGGCGTGGCGCTCAGGGAGCGCGCCAGCATCAGCCAGCCGGCATGCAGGTGTTTTACCCCGCTGGCGGTATTGATGATCATCGGCCACACCGCCGCAAAGGTCAGCAAAAACCACACCGGACGATCGCCGACCCCCAGCGCCATCACCGCCACCGGCATCCAGGAGAGCGGCGAAATCATCCTCAGCAACTGCAGGACCGGCATCGACAGCCGTTCCAACGCGGTGAAACAGCCGATCAGCAGGCCGATGGGAATGCCGATAAGCAGAGCCAGCAGCAGCCCGATGCCGACGCGTTGCAGGCTGACCGCGCCGTGCTCCAGCAGATTGCCGTGCCACAGCATCTCCCACAGGCTGGCGAAGGCGGCGGCGGGCGCAAACAGGCCGGCGATGCCGTCCAGCGAACGGGTCGCCAGCCACCAGACAATCAACGCGATGAGCAGGCCGGGCACGCCCCAGACGAGGCGCAGGAAAAAAAGCTTCATGGCGCGATGACTTCCTTACGCGCAAACACGCCGTCCGTCAGGCCAAACGCGCTCTGCCCGCCTGCCCGCGCAATACTGTTGCGCACAAAGCGATCGTCCACCAACTGCGCGGTGGCCGCCTGCGGATCCAGATCGGCCAGAAAGTCGGCGTTGCCTTCCATCACCGTGGTTTTCAGCTGTTCGATAAGCTTAAGGAAATAATCCTCGTAGGGGTAAGGCTGAAAATCAATCCGCTGCTGATGCCACTCCGGGTGGGAAATCGCGCCGTCCGCCCGCCAGCGCGCAAGATTGTCCGCCGCGGGATCCAGCACCTGCTGCAACACCTCGCGCTCGTGCGGCGTATAGCGGCGATCGTCGCTGCGCGAAAGCAGCGCCGCGGTTTCCGCGCGGTTATGTCGAATCCATTTTTGCGCGTCGACGACGGCATTGACCACATTCTGGCTCCATGCCGGGCGCTGCGCCAGATCGCTTTCGTGCATAAACACCACGCAGCAGGCGTGGCTCTGCCATACGTCGCCGGTAAAACGCAGCACCCGCCCCACCTTGCGCGCCTCCGCCAGCGCGTTAAACGGCTCGGCGACGATAAACCCGTGAATTTGCCCGGCGGCCAGCGCGGGCACCATATCGGAAGGCGGCATAACGATAAGCTGTACCTGCCGGTCGCCGGGTTTGCCGGTCACCGCCTGTAGTCCCGCCTGACGCAGCATCTGCTGTAACACCACGTTATGGATCGAGTACCAGAACGGCACCGCCACGGTTTTCCCGGCCAGATCGGCTAAGCGCGCGATCTGCGGCGCCACGGTCAGCGCGGAACCGTTGGTATGGTTCCAGGCCACCACTTTCGCCGGGATGCGCGCCTGAAAACGCGCCCACACCGTCACCGGCGACAACATATGGATGACGTTGACCTTGCCGGAAATAAACGCCTCAATCAGCTGCGACCAGCTGCGAAACATCACCGGGCGCTCCGCCTCCAGCCCGGACTGGCTGAACAGGCCGCGGGCATGAGCCACCAGCAGCGGCGAGGCGTCGGTGATCGGCAGATAGCCGATGCGTACCGGCGCGTCGGGCTCGACGGCGGCGCGAGCCTGCTGCTGCATAACCAGCGGCAGCGCGGCGCCCGCGCTGAGCAACGCGCTCAGTCTGAGGAAATCGCGGCGCGACATTGCATTACAGGTCCGACACATTTGCTACCTCCGTTGTTTTTCCAATCGCGCGCGAATCGCGCAGTTTTTTCACAATATCCAGCCGATAGCGAGCCAGCGCCTCCAGCGCGTCATCGCGCGGATGAGGAAGATCGATGCTCCAGCTGCCGGCCACATGACCCGGACTGCCGCCCAATAAAATCACCCGATCGGCGATCAGCAAGGCTTCATCAATATCATGGGTAATCATCAGCGCCGACATGCGGTGCCGGCGCAGCACCGCTACCAGTAAACGCTGCATCTCTTGGCGGGTTATCTCATCCAGCGAGCTGAAGGGCTCGTCAAGCAGCATCACCCGCGGCCGCCTTGCCAGGCAGCGCGCCAGCGCCGCCCGCTGCGCCATGCCGCCGGACAGCTGCGCCGGCAGTTTGCCGGCGTGCCCCTGTAGCCCCACAGCCTCGATCGCCTGGACGATGCGCTCCCGGCGCTCGCCGGCGCTCAGCCTGGGCTGATGGCGGAAATTGAGACCGAAGGCCACGTTTTGCTCCAGCGTGCGCCACGGCAGCAGCGTGGGATCCTGAAAAGCCACCGACAGATGCGGATGCGGGCCGTTCAGCGGCTCCCCCCGATAGGCGACCCGGCCGGAAAGCGCTTTTTCCAGACCGGCCAGAATACGCAACAGGCTGGATTTCCCGACCCCGCTGCTGCCCACCACCACGACAATCTCATTGTCGTTCAGCGAAAAATCGATGCCGTCCAGCAGCACGGTGGCGGCGGCGCCCTGGCGGTAGCCGACCATCAGCCCTTGCGCGTCAAGCAGCGCGCTCATCGGGCGGTCTCCGCCAGCTGGTGCCTGAGCTGCATAATGCTCGGGGTGATCAGCGGTAAAAAGGCGCTTTCCCGCCAGCGCCGGGCGAAGTGGTCGCCTTCCGGGGAGAGGTAGGCTTTGCCGCCGCGCAGCACCAGTTCCAGCTGTATCCCTTGCAGCGCCAGCTCGATCAGCGCGATGCGCAGGCGGAACATCTCGGCGGGCCGCTGGGTGAAACGCTCCTGGCTTACTCCGCGCAGTAATTGTGTTTGGATATCGTCATAGCTTCGCTGCAGTTGCCGCCACTCCTCATACAGTAAGTGGCCGCGGCTCAGACGCTCACGGCAGTTTTCCAGTACCTGCCGCGTCAGGCCGAGCGCCATGCCGCATTGCAGGCCCAGAAAGCGCGGGCGCACCTGCGGCAAAAACGTCTCGGCGTCGGAATGCACAATGGCGGACCGATCCAGCCTGACCTGTGCAAAATCCAGCGCCGCGGTGGCGCTCCCGCGCATCGACATCAGATTCAGGTCCTCGGAACGCCGCACGCCGTCAAGATCGGAGGCGATGGCGGCGATAAACGGCGGCCGATCGTCCAGCGGACGCACCACCGTCATCACCTGAAACCCGGCGCGCTGCAGATTGGTCACCCAGTGCAGCCGCCCGTCCACCGTCCAGCCCTTCTCGTCTTCGCGGCCGGTGACCTGTAGCTCCTCAAGTCCTGAGAGAAACTTCATCGCGTTGGACAACCCGGTGGCGCCGGCGGTTTTTCCCGCCAGCAGATCGGGCAGTTGACTTTCGCGCAGCGCCGATTGGGGGGATTGCAGCAGCAGCTCGATATAGGTGCGATGCCCCCAGAAGACGAATGCGGCGGTGAGCGAGCAGCGCGCCACCTCGCTCACCGCCTCTATGGCGTCGATAATGGCGCCGCCGCTGCCGCCGAGTTCGTCCGGCACGCCGATGCGAAACAGACCGGCGTCGCCCAGGCGTGACGGCAAAACGGCGGACTGCGCGGCGGATTGGTCCAGATCGTTGGCCTCGGCGCTCAGCCAGCGGCGCAAGGTATCATTCAGCATTCAGAGCCCTCGTGGGTATCGGCGCGTAACAGGGAGCGTTATTATTCCGACCAGGCCCAGCGCCGCAGTTCCTGGTTCAACGGCGTTTGCGCAAAACCGTTGGCGAAATTGCACAGCGTCGCCAGGCTGACGCCGAGTATCACGTCCAGCGCCTGCTGTTGCGTAAAGCCCGCCGCGTAAAACGCCTGATAGGCGTCGTCGCTCACCGCGCCGCGCCGCGCAATCACCTCGCGGGTAAAATCGGCAACGGCCTGCAGATGCGCATCCGCCAGCCCGGCGCCCTCGCGCAGCGCCGCCAGATCCTGCGGCGCCAGAATCGCTTTCTTTTCCACGGTCGCGCTATGCCCCGCGACGCAAAACGCGCAGCCGTGGGTGGTGGCCGCCACCAGTTGCACCACTTCCCTTTCCGCCGCGCTCAGGCTGTTATGGTTATTAATATCCGTTACGGTGAGATAGGTTTTAAGCGCCGCCGGCGAATTCGCCAGCACGCCCAATAAATTAGGAATAAAACCGGAAATACGCCTGGCGTTTTCCAGATAGGGCCGGCTTTCCGCCGGGGCGGACTCAATGGTCTGGATGGTGACTCGGGTCATGGCTTCTCTCCTGTAAACATTGCGAAGAATTATGTTGCCATTGCCTCTCTCCATCAATGCTGGTACAAAATAGTTTATTGCTCAATCGTCCGGTTTATATTCCATTACATTATGCGTGATAACGAATGGTTATTAGAAAACCTGCGGGTGGAAAGTTCGGTATTCCATATCGGCAAATATTGCGGCTCCTGGCAAGGCAGCACCGCAGGGCAAGGTAAATCAAGCTACCACATTGTTATGGACGGCGACTGCTGGCTGCACGCCGAGCACGATCCCGAGCCGATAGCGCTTAACCGCGGCGATATGGTGTTTATTTTCCAGGATTGTCCGTTCGTCCTTTCCAATCACCGGGAAAAAGACGCCGCCCTGCGGGCGCCCGGCAAGAAAATGCAGCCGTTGCATTTTCACGATCGCTCATCAACCGCCCTGGTCTGCGGCTTTTTTACTTTTCACAGCGTGATCAGCCATATGATTTTGTCGTTTCTGCCGCACAAAATAATAATAAGAAAGCGGGAGGATGAATTCGAAGCGGTGAGAAAGATCACCGAGGTAATTCATCATGAAGCCGCCAAAGAAGAGATGTGCAGCCATAAACTGATCTCTTCACTGGCGGAGGCGCTGCTTTTTATCGGTATCCGGCAATATTTGCACCAGCACCCGCCGGCGGCGGCGCTGGAAACCGCCAAAAACATGCCCGAATTTCTCAACCTGATCGCCACCATTTTGCTGTTCCCCGCCAGAGAGTGGACCATCCCGAAAATGGCCGACGCGATGGCGATGTCCCGTTCGTGGTTTATTCAACGCTTCAGCCAGGTCTCCGCGGTTCCCCCGGCGGAAATGGTCTGCCAGCTGCGCATGTCCCTCGCCTGCCGCTACATCGAGCAGGGCAAGACGCTGCAACAAACGGCGGAAATGGTCGGCTACCAATCCATCGCCGCCTTTAATCGGGCATTCCGCCGCATCATCGGCGTTACACCGGGCAAATACCGCGGCCGATAGCGTTCAGGCTACCGCCGGCGCGGTGGCGTTTGCCCAGGCTCTGAGTTCGCGCCAGCGCTCATCCCGCGCGTCGGCCAGTTCGCTCAGCACTTCCGGCGTCAGCGACTTGAAGCGGCCCTGCGCGGAGAAATAGCTTTCCAGCGGCGCGAAACGGTTGGGATTGCGATTGATGGTCAGCACCCCGTGCTGGTATTCCAGCAGCGGCCACAGCCCGGTATCCACCACGCTTTTCCCCAGCGCTATCGTGCTGTCGCTGGCGCAGCCCCAGCCGGTGGGACAGGGGGCGAAGACGTGCAGAAACGCCGGTCCGTCGACGGACGCCGCTTTCTCCAGCTTTTTCAGCAGATCGGACGGCTGCCCCACGCTGGCGGTGGCGGCGTAAGGCACATGGTGGGCGGCGGCTATCTGCAGCAAATCTTTCTTGACGTTGAGACGGCGCGGCGTGAAACCGGTCGGCGAGGTGGTGGTTCTGGCTCCCCAGGGGGTCGCGCCGCTCTTCTGAATGCCGGTATTCATATAGGCTTCATTGTCGTAGCAGATATAGATAATGCGCTCCTGGCGATCGAACGCGCCGGACAGGGATTGCAGGCCGATATCCGCCGTGGCGCCGTCGCCGGCGAACCCCACCACCGGAATATCGCTGATGCCTTTGGCGCGCAACGCCGCCGCCAGCCCCGAGAGCACCGCGCCGGTGGCGGCGAACGGCGCGATCATCGCATTCACCCCCACCGCCATTTGCGGATAGATAAAGCCGACCGCCGACATACAGCCCGCCGGGATCACCACATGGGTTTTCGGCCCGAAAACCTTCAGCGCCAGACGCACCACCAGACTGCCGCCGCAGCCGGCGCAGGCTTTATGGCCGATAAAGTACTCTTCCGGCGGCAGGTTTTTAATCGATATGGACATGGGCGTCCTCCCGTTGAGCGGCAACCGCTGACGAAGGCCGATCGGGCTCCGGCGGGTCAATGCCAAGAAAACGCAAATCCGGTTCCTGCGCCGAGCGCCCGGCCGGCCGGGTTAATTCATCATACAGCCGCACCACGTCCTCCAGCCCGATCTCCTGCCCGCCCAGCCCGGCGATCTGGTTGAGCAAGCGCGGCACCCGCCCGCCGGTCACGCTGGCGTAATCGAACAGCGCGGACTTGATCTCCACCGCCACCGCGCCCTGCTGACCAAAGGAAATATCCTTCTCCAGCACGGCGACGGCCTGTACCCTGCGGGTGCGATGGGCGCCAAACAGCGCGTCGAGCAATGCGCCCTGCGGGAAAGGCCGCAGGTAACGCAAACGCAGCAGCCCGACCGCTTCGCCCCGCGCGCGCAGCGCATCCACGGCGGCGCGCACCGTACCGGCCACGCTGCCGAGCGTAATCACCACCCGTTCGGCGTCGTCCAGTTGATAACTTTCGATAACGCCGTCGGTGATCCCTTCTTCGCCGCGACCGAAATGGGCGCGGAAACGCCGGCCGATGGCGGCGATTTCAGCTAACGCGCCGCGCATCGCCTGGTGTTGCAGATATTTGAACTCGGTGTACTCCCCCGGCCCGGCGGTGATCGCCAGGCTCTGCGGATGCTCAAGGCTGAAGGTTCCCGGCGTACCCTCGGCAAAAAAGCGGTTCGCAAGGAACGAATCCACCAACGCCTGTTGCGGCAGCTGCACCGGCTCGTAAGTATGGGTCAGAACGAAACCGTCCAGATTGATCAGCACCGGCGTACGCACCTCGGGGTGTTCGGCCAGCGCATAGGCCTGAATAATCAGGTCCAGACTTTCCTGCGCGGTTTCGGCGTAAACCTGGATCCAGCCGCTGGAGAGCTGGGAAAGGGAATCGCTTTGATCGCCATAGATATTCCACGGCAGCGCCAGCGCCCGGTTGGCATTCATCATCACCAGCGGGAAACGCCCGCCGGCGCTGTAGGGCAGGCACTCGGCCATATACAGCAGTCCCTGGGAAGAGGTGGCGGTAAAGGTGCGCACGCCCATCGCCGCGCTGCCCATCACCAGCGACAGCGCCGAATGTTCCGATTCCACATGGACGAATTCGGCGTCTAGCTCGCCCTCCTCCACCATTTCGGCCAGCCGCTCCACCACCACCGTTTGCGGCGTGATGGGATAAGCGGCGATCACCGCGGGACGGCACAGGCGCACGCCGTGGGCCACCGCCTCATTGCCGCAAAGGAACAGGCGCTCGCCCTTATCGCGGGTATTCAACCCGTCGCTAGCGGTTGCAGATTGACTCATCGCGGTTCTCCCGTAACGGCATTGTGTTGGCTATCCGCCAATAACGCGTCGGACTCGCTCACCATAGTGATGGCGTCTTTAGGACATTCCAGCGCACAGATGCCGCAGCCTTTGCACCACTCCGCCAGCAGGCGGGGATAGTTGTCCCGGGTATTGGCCAGCGCCCCGTCGGGGCAGAGCAATACGCACAGGTTGCAGCAGATACAGGCGCTGTCTTCGATTTTCGGCCGCGAGGTGCGCCATCCGCTGTTTTCCGCCACCAGATAGCCGGAGGCAAGCTGAGGCGAAGCCGGCCATTGCCGTAAATCAGGCTTTTGATGGGCACGCCGCCGACAGGGGCCGGATAAGGCTACCGGCAGCGGGTCCTGGCTGGTCCCGCCTTTGCGGGCGCGGCGCGGACGCTCGGGCGCGCCGCCGTTCACGTCGGGAACTTTGGTCGAATCAGCCATGCGCCGCCTCCTGAATCGCCGCCGCTTGATGATGCTCGGCCAGCCAGTCCGCCAGCGGAGCGGCGAGGTTTTCCTCCGTCCGGGCAAACCGGCCGGCGGCGGCGAACGCCGCCAGATTACGGCGCACCCGCTCCGGCAGGGGAGCGGGCGCCTGCCAGTGCGGCGCGAATTCGGAAATAATCGCCTTCTCCAGCGCCGCGGGCGGCAGCAGGGAGAGCACGCCGTTGAGTATGCCGAGCAGCACGGTGTTGGCATGCGGGCTTCCCAGATGATGCTCCGCCAGCGCACGCGCCGGCACTCGCCACCCCAGACCGATGGGCAGGCGCTGAACCCCCTGATCCTGTTTTGCGTCAATAAGAATCAACGCGCCGGCGGAAAGCTGCTCGGCGCGCAGCTGCGGCAGCAGGGTCTCATCCATCACCACCGCCACCTGAGCCTGGCGCACCGGGCTGCGATCGCGGATCGGCGAGCGGGACAATCGGGTATAGGCATAAACCGGGGCGCCCCGGCGTTCCGGGCCGAAAGAGGGAAAGGCCATCGCTTCCAGATCGGCAAAACGCACCGCCGCCAGCCCCAGCAGCCGGGCGGCGGTAAACGCCCCCTGGCCGCCCCGCCCCAGCCAGAGAATATCAAGCATGGCTGCGATCCCGGATATGGTTAAAAGAGGGAGGGTTATCCCCTAACGAAAGGTGCTGACTGAATCCGGACATGACGCCTTCTTGCCCCTGAAATCTATTGGGCATGATAATGGGTAAATAAAATCTACAGCGCGCAGGCGCTGCGGGTATCAATCACGCGTTTCGCTTTATGGGTGTGGCGCGGCAGGGTTTCCGGCGCCAGCAGCAGCACCCGTTTGGGACGTACGCCAAGCCGGGTTTTAATCTCCAGATGCAGATACTCTTCCAGCTGGCTTGCGTCTTCCGGGTTGCCGTTATGTTCGACTTCAATGTCGAAACGCGTCAGGTGCTCTTCTTCATACAGCGTAATGCGGTACTCGCCGTTCAGCGCCGGCGTGGCGCGCACAATCGCTTCCAGATCGCCGGGGAAAACATTCACCCCGGAGACGATAAACATATCGTCTTTACGTCCGGTGACCGTAATGCGCACATGGGTTCGGCCGCAGGCGCAGGGGGAATGGTCGGCGACGATGATATCCCCGGTGCGAAAACGGATCATCGGGCGCGCCCGTTTGGTCAGCGAGGTCAGCACCATTTCGCCGGGCTGGCCGTCCGCGACCGGCTCATCGGTGACCGGGTCCAGCACTTCCAGCAGGATGTCGTCTTCCACCAGATGCAGCCCGTCCCTCACCTCGCAGGAACCGGCGCAGGCGCCGTAAATATCAGAGATGCCGTAAAAATCATATACCTGAACGCCCCAGCGTTCTTCAATAGCCTGACGGGTCGCCGGAATCGAGCCGCCGGGTTCGCCGCAGACGATAATGCGCTTCATCGCCAGATCGCGATGCAGATCGATCCCCTGGGCGATCGCGGTTTCCCCCAGATGCCAGGCATAGGAGGGCGTGGTCCAGGTCACGGTGGGCTGGAAGGTTTTCATAATATACAGCAGGCGATCGGAAGGAATGGTGCCGGCCCAGAAACAGAGCGCGCCCAGCTTCTGGGCGCCGATAACATCCGGCCCGCCGACAAACAGCGTGAAATTGAGCGCGTGCACGTAGCGATCGTGCGGGCGCATGCCCACCGCCCAGAACAGCCGCGCCTGAATATCCTGATAGCGTTCGAAGTCGTCCGAGCTGAACGGGCTCAGCGTCGGCACGCCGGTGCTGCCCGACGAGGCGGAGACAAACACCACCTGCTCTTCCGGCACGGCCAGAATATCCCCCAGCAGGGGGGCGGCGTCCTGCCGCTCTCTTTCAATCTGCTTGTCGATAAAGGGGTAACGGCGCAGATCGTCCAGCCGGTGTAAATCATCAGGATGGATGCCCGCCCGCTCAAACGCCTCCCGGTAGTAAGGAGAATGGGCATAGGCATGAGAGACGGTGCTTTTTAACCGTTGCAGTTGCAGCGCCTCAAGTTCATGACGGGGTAATATTTCCACCTCGTCCCAGTAACGCCGATAGCTCGTTTTCGTCATCACACTACCCTTATTTCTGTCCCAGCTTCGTTTGCAGCCACTGCGGTTTCTGGAAGTCGCGGAAGATATATTGCGGATCCTGTATCACCGCGGCGAATTCCGGGGATTCGATAACCGCTTTGATATCGGCGGCGAACGGTTTGTTTAAATCTTCGGTGCGCACCGCCACCAGGTTTTTAAGCTCTTCATCAAGCTGTTCCAGCGCAATGGCCTCCGACAGTTTCAGACCTGAGGCGATGGCGAAATTGCCGTTCACCAGCGAGGCGGCGGAACTCTCCAGCGTTCTTGGCAATTGCGCCGCCTCCAGCGGTCTGAACTCCAGCCCTCTGGGATTGCCGCCGATATCTCTTATCGTGGCTTTGGTCGGGTCGATATCCCCTTTCAGGGTGACCAGATCCAGCGTCTCCAGAAAGCGGATGCCGCGCGCCAGATTGGTGGGGTCGTTCGACAAGGTCACCACGTCGCCGCGCTTGAGTTCATCCAGGCTTTTAATTCGTTTTGAATACAGGCCCAGCCCGGCGGTGGGCACATTAATCAGCGGCGACAGCTTCAGCCCTTTGTCGGCGGAAAACTTTATCAGATAAGGACGATGCTGAAATAAATTGGCGTCGATGCTGCCGTTCGCCAGCGCCAGGTTGGGCTGCACGTAATCGCTGAATTCGGTGACCCTGACTTTATAACCTTTCTGCTCCAGCCCCGGTCTGATGGCGAATTTAATCATATCGCCGTAAGGGCCGGGCGCCACGCCGAACACAATCGTCTGCTGTTGCGCCCGCGCCGTATGGGAATGCATAAAAATAATGCCGGCCAATAAGGACAGCAGTAAATATAAATATCGGGTGTACTTTCCTGAAATCATTTAATTCCTTCCCATATAAATTAAACGGATACCCGCTTTACGGAGTAGGCGTCACAAAATAGATATTCAACGAAAAAACGCTATCAACAAACGCGGGGAAATATAAATCACTTAATCGACTATCATTATGTAAAAAATAGAATTAGATATTCTCGTTACTCCTTTGTTAAAAAACACTATTTTTATGACCGCTGTTATCAAATACCCCTTCTTGTCGGATTCTTTATCCAGCAAAATATTATAGGATATAAAAGGTTAGCGGAAATAACCCCCCGCCGATGATTTACCTTATCTGATAACCAATCTTATTACCTCAGATGAAAATTGATCGGCATCATATTTTCCAGCGCAGCGCGTCCAATCGGTCTTGGGATGAACGGATTATTCCGTACCAGTCATTTCTGACTGGCGGGAATAATAATCAATAAAAATGCTAAGCGTGCGGGGGCGTTATTCCGTGTTGCATTACCCGCCTGCATACTGAGGGTTTCCCACAAATCTGGGAAAGAAATTTCTGTAAGCGCAGTGAGGGTTTCGTGCGCACTAACCTCAGTCGATTTCTGCAACCGTCGAAGCACGCGCCCGACATGGGGCGGCTCAGTCGCCGCCGCCCCATGACCCCCGGCTTTTCGCGAAATGATGAACCCCGTTGGGGTTCACCCTACGGGCCAACGCAAGCGTTGTTCCATTTTGCGTTGCAAAATGGTGTCGTCGCTGCGCGATGCCTTCGGCGTTCGTGACCGCTGGTCGGGCCGCCATTGACGCGGGATACTCGCCCCATCCNCCGGCGCGGCACTGGCTTTCGCGACGTCCTGTCGCTCACCCGGCGGTCACGCCCACCTCAGCGCGATTTTTTACGCGAAGGAAAACCTTTAAAAAACCACATCCTGTTATCTAAAACGATGTATCAAATAATGCTTAATTATTTTCCGGGAACCCTCAGGCCTTCCGTGGTCACGTCAGAACGATTGATTATCGCGGCTAATAGTCAACGCTGAAGCGCGGTTTCTCGGGGCGGGTTTTGACATCCACTCCCGGCACTTCCGCCGGCGCGTAGTGGGTTTCCAAATCGCGGATCAGCGCCAGATAGCGGTCCGCCGCCTTGCTTAATATCTTGCGCCCTTTGTCGGCGCTGGCGGTCAGGATATCCTCGGTGCGCCCCAGCCCGCCGAGACTTTTATGGCCCGCGGCGGGGATCGGGATCCAGGTGGCGATATCCATCACGCCGAATGTCTCGGTTTCATCGTGGGTGACGGAGCGCTTGAGCAAATCACGATCGAGCAGCGGTTTCAATTCATGCCCGGTCACCGTATCCAGTTTCACCAGATCGGGCCGGACAAAGAGCACGTTGCTGGTTTCCTCTTCCCCGGCGTGATAGAACGGCGTATTCAGTTCGTCGCGCAGCGTTTGCGCCGCCAGCTCCCAATAGGTGGCGCCGCCGATAAAGATCGCCTTCCCCTCCCGGCGCAGTTCGGTCGCCACCTCATGGGCGATAACCTGGAAATTCGGCTGTTGCCCGTGCCCCTGAATGATAATGACTTTACGGAAACCGGTCGCCCACAGCCCGCGCACGATATCCTTGATCAGCGCATGCATGGTGGCGTGGCCGATGGCCAGCGTGCCGGGGATCGGATCGCCGTTGACGTCGTAGTGGAAGGTGGGCGACGCCCCGGCTCTTATCGGCGTCGGCAGCAACGCCGGCAGACCCGTTTTACGGCTTAATTCCGCCGCAATCCATTCGGCGGTAAAGATATCCGTTCCCAGCGGCAGATGGGTGCCGTGCGCTTCGGTGGTCGCCACCGGAAGAATGATTATTCCGCGCGTCTCGGCGCTTTCAATCGCCTGATCCAATGAAAGTTCATCAAAATGAATCGCATCCGTCATAAATACCTCGTTAAAATTGGCAAATTTTTATTATTTACGGTATAGGCGGCCGGTTGAATTCAGTGATAATTATTTCCCCAACCGTTAAAGACTTATTTAACCACCGGCGGCCTGAATTTATTCTCTCGACCGCGCTTACTATGGCAGAAAGATTATCCGCCCTATAAATAACAATATTTCATGACCTAATGAGAAAAATCATTTTTGATTGCAATATTTATTTAATTACCAACCAACGGCTATTTTTATAAAAATTATTTTATGATGATAGCTTCTGATTTTAATTTAAACGGAAAAATTGATCGGCATCATATTTTTATATAATCACGATTTAAAATATAATGCGAAAAATCAAACTTTACAAACGGGATAAAAGCATTGGCTTCCCCACCGTTTCGCCTGCTGGAACGGTTCGTCCGCGCCGTCAATTAAGATAACCGCCATATAATTACGCAATATAACTAATATCAAACTGTCCTAAAGAACCGGCGGCCAATGCGATTAAAGTATCGAATAATTTGGCGGCCAACGACCTGCAACCAAGGTATTCGGATGACGGCATTACTAGACATAAAAGGACTGAGCGTTCATTTCGGCGCGCACACGGCGGTGGATAATCTCGACCTGCAAATAGGCGCGGGAGAGATGCTGGCGCTGGTGGGGGAATCCGGCTGCGGCAAGTCCACCACCGCATTGAGCATTATGCGGCTGTTGCCCAAACAGGCTTCGCTGAGCGGCGCCATTTTGCTGGGGGAAACCGCGCTGCTGCGCCAGAGCGAAAAACAGCTCGCCGCGCTGCGCGGCAACGATATTTCGATGATTTTTCAGGAGCCGATGACCTCGCTGAATCCGGTGTTGACCATCGGTCAGCAGGTCGCCGAGGCGCTGACCCTGCACCAGCCGCTAAGCCGGGCGCAGGCGCGGGAACGGGCGATTGCGCTGCTGGAGCAGGTCCGGCTGCCCGACCCCGCGCGGCGTTTTAACGATTATCCGCACAGCCTGTCCGGCGGTCAGCGCCAGCGGGTGATGATCGCCATCGCCATCGCCTGCCAGCCGCGCCTGCTGATCGCCGATGAGCCGACCACCGCGCTGGATGTCACCATCCAGGCGCAAATCCTGGCGCTGCTGGACGAACTGCGCCGCGAGTTAAATATGGCGGTGCTGCTGATCACCCACGATTTAGGCCTCGTCGCCCAGTGGGCCGATCGGGTGGCGGTGATGCATAACGGACGCAAACTGGAACAGGGCACGGTGGATGAGGTGCTGGGCAACCCGCAGCATACCTATACGCAAGGCCTGCTGCGCGCTTCGCTGCATATGGAGCAGGATCGGCACTATCGCCACTCGCGGCTGGCGGAAATCCATTACAACGATAAAGACGGGTTTACGCTCGCGGCCCCGCCGCCGCGCCCGCGTCAATTTTCCGCCGCGCAATCGGATGCCGCGCCGATGCTGTCGGTCAGAAACCTCACCGTAAGATACCAGGGCGACGGGACCGAGGCGGCGGCGGTTAACGACGTTTCGCTGCATATTCAGGCCGGAGAAACGCTGGGTCTGGTGGGGGAATCCGGCTGCGGCAAATCGACGCTGTCGCGCGCCATTATGCAACTGGAGACGGCGCAGCAGGGACAGGTGCTGTTTAACGGGCAGGATTTGCTGCCGTTATCCCGCAAGGAACTGCTGCCGTGGCGCAAACGGATACAGATGATTTTCCAGGATCCGTACAGTTCGCTCAATCCGCGTCAGCGCGTGGAGGAGATTCTGGGTTACGCGCTGGCTATCCACGGCCTCAAGGACAAGCGCGAGCGGGAACGGCGCATCGTGCGCATTCTCGATGACGTCGGCCTGCCCCGTACGGCGCGCAGCCGCTACGCCCACGAATTTTCCGGCGGCCAGCGCCAGCGCATCGGCATCGCCCGGGCGCTGGTGCTGCGCCCGGAACTGCTGATTTGCGATGAGCCGGTCTCCGCCCTGGATGTCTCCGTGCAGGCTCAGGTGCTGAATTTGCTGGTGGATTTAAAGGCGGAGCTGGGGCTGACCTATCTGTTTATTTCGCACGATCTGGCGGTGGTCCGCTACATCGCCGATCGCGTGCTGGTGATGAACGGCGGGCGCATCGTGGAAGAAGGCGACCACCAGCGCATCTGGCAGCAGCCGCAACACCCTTATACCCGTACGCTGCTGGATGCCGTGCCGGGCAGAAGAAATCCCCAGACGCCAGCGGTACTTTTCTAAAACCAACCTAAAACCGATTAACGACAGACAAGGGAATACACACTATGTCAACTCATCCGACCGATCAGCAGCATCCCTCCGACAGCGCCGCGGATGCGCTTATCGACTACGAAATCAACCGTCGAAAATTTCTCGGCATCTCCGGCGCCATTCTGGTTTCCGGGGTTTTTGGCGGCGTATGGCCGAACGAGAGCGCGGCGGAAGTCGGCAGCCTGCCGAATACGCTGAGCGGCGCGGTGCGCGGCGGCACGCTGGAAGCGGTGGTGCACCCGGAACCGCCGACGCTGGCTTTCTTTATCAATACCTCCACCCCCGGACGGGCGGTGGTCAGTAAAATTTTCGACGGGTTGTTTGATTACGCGCCGGATCTGTCGCCCCGCCCGCAGCTGGCGGAAAAGGTGGCGCTCTCCGACGACGGCCTGAAGGTGACGCTCTATTTGCGTAAAAACGTCTTCTGGCACGACGGCCGGCCGTTCACCTCGGCGGATGTGAAGTTCTCGGCGGAAAATGTCTGGCTGCAATACTCCCCCGTCGCCCGCCGGGTATTCCAGTATCTGACCGCCACGGAAACTCCCGACGAGCATACGGTGGTCCTCACCCTGTCCAAACCGACGCCGGTGGTGCTCAACGCGCTGGACGTGGTGGCGACGCCGATCCTGCCCAAACATTTATATGAAGGCACCGACATTCCCAATAACCCGTATAACAACAAACCCGTCGGCACCGGTCCGTTCGTGTTCAAGGAGTGGCAGCGCGGCAGCCATATCGCGCTGGAACGCTTCGATAAATACTGGCAGCCCGACAGACCTTTCCTCGACAAGCTGCTATTCAAAATCATTCCCGACGTTTCCGGCCGCGCCACCGCCTTTGAAACCGGCGCGATCCAATACGGCGAGCGCAATCCCGTTACCTTCGCCGACGCGGACCGGCTGGCGAAACTGCCGGGCCTGACGCTGGATACCGCCGGCTACAACGGCTTCGCCACCTCGTTCTGGCTGCTGCCCAACCTGCGCGATCCGATTCTCGGCAACCTGAAAGTGCGCCAGGCCATCGCCCATGCCGTCAATAAAGATCTGCTGGTCAAAACCGTGTGGGGCGGCTACGCCAAACCCGCCACCGGGCCGGTCTCCTCGCAGTTAAGCACCTTTTATACCGACGATACCCAGCAGTACCCTTTCGATCCGAAAAAGGCGCAGGCGCTGCTGGACGAAGCGGGCTTTCCGAAAAAGGCCGACGGCTGGCGCTTTAAACTCAATCATGACTTTATTCCCTTCGGCGACGACTATCGCCGCACCGGCGAATTCGTGCGTCAGGCGCTGCGCGCCATCGGCATCGATGTGACGCTGCGCGCGCTCGATCTGGCCACCTGGAGCAAAAACGTATTCAAGGATTACGACTATCAGCTGGCCAGCTCCTGGGGGGTAAACTGGACCGATCCGCAACTGGGCGTGGAACAGCTGTACTGGTCGAAATCGGAAAGCAAAGGCACCCCGTGGACCAACGCCTCGGGCTATGCCAGCCCGGAGGCGGACCGCATTATCGAAGCGGCGCAAATCGAGGTGGATCCGCAAAAGCGCGTGGCGCTCTATCATGAGTTGCAGCAAATTGTGCAGCGCGATCTGCCGCAGATTAATATTTTTGAATTCAAGTGGTTTGGCATCTGGGCCAGAAATCTGCGCAATGTGACGGATACCTTCAACCACAGTCAGAATAATTTTGCTCATGTCTGGTTCGACAAAAAATGAGGATCGGCAGCGGGAAAATAGCGCCATGACCAAACGAATGGTTTTCAGATTGCTTCAGCTGGCCGGCGTGGTGATTGCCGTCGCCACGCTGAACTTTTTCTTGCTAAAGGCGCTGCCGGGCGACCTGGTGGACGTTATCGCCAGTGAAAGCGGCAGCGCCACGCCGGAGCAAATCCAGCATCTGCGCGAACTGTTCGGACTGGATCGCAACCTGTTTATCCAGCTTACGGCCTATCTGGGAATGCTGGCGCAGGGAGATCTGGGGTTCTCGTTCCGTTTCGGCGAACCGGTGCTGGATCTGATCCTCGACAGAATGCCGGCCACCATCCTGCTGGTGGGGGTCGCCCTGATCCTGTCGGTGACCGGCGGCGTGCTGCTGGGCGTCGCTTCGGCTCGGCGGCCGCACGGCGCGGCCGACACGGTGATATCCATGCTCTCCACCATCGGCTATTCGGCCCCCATGTTCTGGGTCGCCCTGATGCTGATTGTGCTGTTCGCCGTTAAGCTGCCCTGGCTGCCGGCCAGCGGCTGGCAGGATATCAACGCCGGCTACGCCGGTTGGCGCCGGCTGGGGGATATTGCGGCGCACCTGGTGCTGCCGGTGCTGACGCTGGCTATCTATTACATGGCGGTGTATGCCCGGCTGTCCCGCGCCTCGATGATTGAAACCCTGTCCGAAGATTTTATCCGCACCGCGTGGGCCAAGGGCGCGCGCGAAAAGCGGGTGATTTTCGCTCACGCGCTGCGCCATGCCGTGCTGCCGGTAATCACCATGCTGGGCTTGCAGAGCAGCGCCCTGCTGGGGGGCTCGATCGTAGTGGAAACCGTCTTCGCCTGGCCGGGACTGGGGCAGCTGTCGTTCGACGCCATCCGCAGCCGGGATATTCCCGTTCTGCTGGGCGTCTTGCTGTTCAGCAGCGTACTGGTGGTGCTGTCGAATCTGCTGGTGGACGTGGCGCACGCCTGGCTCGACCCGCGGGTACGCGTTGTTAATCGCGGGCGTTAAGCCCTGGAGGTAAAATGCGCTGGTTACTACAACCTTCCGCCGCCATCGGTCTCACTATTTTGCTGGCGGTGCTGGCCGCCGCTGGCGCGGCGACCTGGTTTTTCCCCGACGACCCGATGAATATGGTGGGCGTTCCCTATCTGTGGCCGGGGCAGGATCCCCAGTTTCCGCTCGGCACCGACCTGATGGGGCGGGATATTCTGGCCGGCCTGTTGCACGGCGCCCGCGTCTCGCTGCTGGTCGGCGTCGCCTCGACGGTCATCTCCCTGCTTATCGGCATCGCCGTCGGCGTGGCGTCCGGCTTTTACCGCGGGCGGGTGGATAGCGCGCTGACCGCCGTCACCACGCTGTTTCAAACCATTCCGGCCTTTCTGCTGGCGATTATTCTGGTGGCGGTATTGCAGCCTTCCATCAACACCATTATTTTCGCCCTCGGCATCACCTCCTGGACCAGCATCGCCAGGCTGGTGCGCACGGAATTTCTGGCGCTGCGCGAGCGGGAATTCGTTCGCGCCAGCATATCGCTGGGAGCCAGCGATATGCATCTGATTTTTCGTGAAATACTCCCCAACGCCTGGACGCCGGTGGTGGTTTCCACCGCCCTGCTTATCGCCAACGCCATTCTGTCCGAAGCCGGTCTGTCGTTCCTCGGGCTGGGCGATCCCAACGTGGTGAGCTGGGGGTCGATGATCGGCACCGGGCGGGACGCGCTGCGCACCGGCTGGTATATGACCGCCCTGCCCGGCGTGGCGATTATGTTGACGGTAATGGCGCTGAACCTGCTGAGCGACGCGCTGCATACCGCCCTCAATCCGCGCCTGCGCCGCCGGGGCGCGGCGCTGCCGGTGCTGTAGGCTTATCCGCTGAGGAACAAGACGTTGTCTTATGACTTTGACCGTATCATTGACCGGCGAACCAGGAACTCCACCAAATGGCTGGCGGCGGAAAACCAGGCGACCTCCGCCGGGCCGCCGCCGCTCCCCTTATCGATCGCCGATATGGACTTCGCATCGCCGCCGGCGGTGGCGCACGCGCTGCAAGACCTGGTCACCCACGGCGTATTTGGCTATACCGAGTACGCCGATCTGGTCATCGACCCGCTCTGCGACTGGCTGGCGACCAGACATCGCTGGCGGATTAAACCCGAGTGGGTGGTTCCCTGCATCTCGGTCGAAAGCGCCATGGATGCGGTTATCCACACCCTGACCGAACCACAGGATGATATTGTTATCCTCTCGCCGGGCTTTGGCGCCTTCGCCCAGGTCATCGAGCAGACCGGCAGGAATATCATCGAGGTGGCGCTGGATGAGGGGGAGAAAAACTATACGCTGGATTTCAGGCGGCTTGAAAGCCGGCTTGGCGCCAACACCCGCCTGATGATCCTGTGTAATCCGCATAACCCTATCGGTAAGGTCTGGCGGGCGGATGAACTAACGGCGATCGGCGAGCTCTGCCAGCGGCATAACCTGCTGTTGCTCTCCGATGACGTCCACCAGGACCTGATCCTGGGGGACGTGCCCTATACGCCGCTGGCCGGGCTAAACGATCAATTCGCCGATCTCGCCGTCACCTTCACCTCGCCGGAAAAAACCTTTAATCTCGCCGGCCTGCAAATGGCCAACCTGATTATCCGCAACGCGTCCATCAGGGAAAAGATCGCCAATGCCCTGCGGCAACGCATGGTGCACAAGCCGAATATGTTTGCGCTGTACGGCGGCGATGCGGCCTACCGTTACGGCGCGCAGTGGCTGGATGCCCTGATTGATTACTTAAAGATGAACTACATCCTGTTGCAGCAAGGGGTGGATAGCATCGCCGACGTCGAGTTGTTCGAAAACCAGGGCAGCTACCTTGCCTGGCTGGATTTCAGAAAAACCGGTTTATCCCAGCCTGAACTGGCGAGCCGTCTGCGCCATGAGGCGGGATTACTACTTGAAAACGGTCTCCATTTCGGCAGCCAGGGCGCGGGATTTATGCGCTTAAACTTCGCCTTGCCCCGCGCGCAGCTGGCCGTGGCTATCCGTAATTTGCAGCGGTGTTTTTCCGGGTAACGGCCCGTCTCCCGGTCACCATTATTTACGCGAACTCGGCTTTTCGCGGAGACGCCTCCCCTACGGGCCAACGCGGCGCTGGTTTTCAACGTTCCTCAAAGAACCGAGCGTTGATCGCAGCGCTTCAGCGCCACCAGGCAGGAGTTCGGCGCGGCGGCCTGTGAAAATGACGAGGTCGGCAGGATGGCGGTCAGCGTATTCGGGTTCCCTCCCACGTCGCATCCCTGCTCGTCCGGACGGAAAGCCGCGCCGGTGGGCAACACTACCACGCCGGGCATCAGTTGGTTATCAATATGGGCGCAGACCCGCACGCGCCCGCGGGCGTTGTACAGTTCGACGATATCCCCTTCAGCGACGTTTTCCCGCGCCGCGTCCCGCGGGGAGAGGCTGGCGACCTCATAGCCGCGGCGCTTGGCGCGGGCGCTTTCCCCTACCTCGTCCAACTGGCTGTGCAAACGGGTCGCGGGCTGGGGCGAGAGCAGATGCAGCGGATATTGCGCCGCCAACGGCGCCAGCAGCCACTCTTCAGGGGCGCGCCAGTGCGGAAACGCCCCCAGATCCGCATGTCCGAACGCCTGCAGCCGCCGGGAGCCAATCTCTATTTTCCCTGACGGAGTGCTCAGCGGATGCGCCTGCGGATCGGCGGCGAAACGCATAAAATGATCGGCCGGATGCGGCGCGTCTTCGCCTTCATCCAATACCGCAAAGCCGCGCTGACGAAATGAGCGCCAGTCGGGCAATTCAGGGAAACGCTGCTGATATCCCTGATACAAACGTTCAATCCACTGCGCTTCGCTTAATCCTTCCGTAAAGGCGTCGGCGATCCCCAGACATTCCGCCACCCGCGTCAACGCCTGATGGTCGGTCAGCACCTGCGGCGGCGGCGCACTGACCTTGCGGCTATAGATCAGCCAGTTATCCCTGGACGAGGCCGCCAGGTCATCCCGCTCAAACGGCAGCGCGGCGGGCAATACGATATCGGCCATGCGCGCGGTGGCCGTCCACACCTGCTCCGAGACAATGATGGTTTCCGGCCGTTGCCAGGCCCGCGCCAGGCGGTGCAGATCCTGATGATGGTGAAAAGGATTGCCGCCCGCCCACCAGATCAGGCGAATATCGGGCAGCGGCAGCGCGGCGCCGTTATAGCGCAGCGTTCCGCCGGGGTTTTCCAGCAACTCGGTAAGCCGCGCCACAGGAATCGGCCGCCTGACCGCATTCACCCCCTGGTCCACCGCCGGCCCGCGCAAGCGGCGCACCGGCTGCCCCACCGAGTTCACCGCGCCGAGGCCGAAGGAAAAACCGCAGCCGGGACGCCCGACGCCGCCGGTCAAACAGGCCAGAGCGATAGCGGCCCAATAGGATTGTTCGCCATAGCGCGCCCGTTGCAGCGACCAGGCCGCATTAATCAGACAGGGCTGCCCGGCCAACTCATGGGCCAACCGATACAGCCGCTCGCGGGACACGCCGGAAATGGCCTCCGCCCAGACGACGTCTTTGGCCACGCCGTCGTCCCGTCCGAACAGATAGGCTTCAAATTCGGCGAAGCCCGCACAGCAGCGGGCGACAAACGCCCGATCGGCCCGTCCTTCCGCCAGCAGCGTATGCGCCAGCGCCAGCATCACGGCGGCGTCGGTATTGGGACGCAGCGGTATATGTTCAACCTGCCCGCCCGGCGGCGCATCGCGGCCGGAAGGGGAAATCATCACCAGGCGCATCCCGTTGGCCTTGGCGTCGGCAAGCCAGGGTTCAACCCGATGGGCGCCGGTGCCTCCCGCTTCTACCTGGGCGTTGCTCAGCCGCAGCCCGCCGAAACTCACCAGCAGGCGGCAATGGCCGGCGATATCGCTCCATGAGGGCGCGGTGGCGCAGGCGTCCTGATACTCCTTCCCCAGCACGTGGGGCAGCAGCACCGCGGCGGCGCCGTAGGAATAGGTATTGACCGATGAGGTAAAGCCCCCCGCCAGATTCAATAACCGCTTGAGCTGACTCTGCGCGTGATGAAAGCGTCCGGCGCTGGCCCAGCCGTAGGAGCCGCCGAAAATGGCCTGATTACCGTGCCGTTCCCTGACGCGGATAATTTCATCGGCAATCCGCCGGCTGACCGTTGGCCAGTCGACGGCGACAAACTCCTCGCGACCGCGCAGCCGACGGTCGGACGCCAGCGCACCTTGCTCCAGCCAGCTGCGCCGCGCCATCGGCGCCGTTATCCGCGTCGCGCTCCGCGCCAGTTCCAGATAGCGCAAACCGATGGGCGACGGCCTTGGATCGTGGCGAAACGGCCGCAAAACCGGCTCGCCGCACGCGTCCCGCGCTACTTCGTAGGTGCCGAAATGGCTGGCGAAAAGATGCATCCCTGTCCCTTACTTACCGTCCGCCGGGGTCATATCAAAGGCGCGCACCCAGTCATCGCCGCGCTGGCTCCAGCGCACCGCGTTGGCGACGCCGTACGTAGCGGGCTGGGTATAGAGAAAAATGGCCGGCGCTTCGTCGCACATAATCTGCGTCGCCTTACGGTACGCCGCCAGACGCGCCGCCGGATCGACGCTGGCTCGCCCTTCCGTCAGCGCCTGCCCGAAGGCGGCGTTATCCCAGTAGGCATAGTTGTTTCCGGGGGCAAACAGGGTCAGCAGCCCGTCCGCATCCAGCGTCGGCCAGGCCTGAGCCAGCAGCGACGTCTGGGCCAGCTCGCGGGTTTTGAGATATTTGTTCATATAGCTGCTGAACTCCATCTCATTGATCGATACCTTTAAGCCCACTTCGGACAGCTGCGCGGCCACCACCTGCGCCACTTCATTGCCTTGCAGATAGGTGCCGGTCGGCACATCCAGCGCAATGGGTTTGGCAAGGTCGGCGCCGGATTTTTTCAGCAGTTCGCGCGCTTTGTCGGGATCGTAAGCGTAGCCTTGCAGCGCCGGGTTATAGCCAAAGTAGGACGGCGTCAGCACCTGACATTGCGATACCGCCGCCTGACCGTTAAAGAGCGCCTGAGAAATCCCTTCTTTATCAATGGCGTAATTAAGCGCCTGTCGAACGGCCTTATTATCCAGCGGCGCTTTTTCGGTATTGAACTTGATCATTACGCTGCGCATGGAAGGCACCGATCCGGCGCTGGCCTTGCCGCTGCCGTTGACCCGCGCCAGCTCGGACGGCGGTATCGCGGTGATCAGCGAAGCCTCGCCGGCCAGCAAGGCGGCAATGCGGCTGGCCGGTTCGGGAATCACCCGGAACACCACGGTATCGAACGCCGGTTTCTTACCGAAGTAGCCGGGGTTTTCCTGCAGCGTAATACGGTTGCCCGGCACGTTTTCTTGCAGAATATAGCGCCCGCCCGACAGGGTTTCGGTGGCGGGATTATGGCTGGCGGCCCATTTGGGCGGCAGCAGCAGGAACATCGATATCTGATCGACAAAGCTGGGATAGGGCGACGAGGTGACCACCTCCAGTTCGGTGGGCGAAATCACCTTCACCTCGGCGACCTGGGAAAACCAGGCTTTAATGCGGGCGTTCACCTTGGGGTCGCGCACCCGATCCAGATTCCACTTCACCGCCGCGGCGTCGATCGGCTCGCCGTTGGCGAAGGCGGCCCCCGGCAGCAATTTGAAGCGCCAGGTGGTGTCGTTTACCGCCTCCCAGGAGGTCGCCAGCTCGGGGTGCAGCTTCAGATCCGGTCCGCGCAGCACCAGCGCGGGATAAATATGGCTGAGCACGCTGAGATCGCTGCCGACGGAAGCGGTCATATGCGGGTCGAAGGTATTTACCGTGGTGTTCAAGGCGATATTGGCGGTGACCGCCGCGCTGAATCCCGGCGCCGCCAGAACGGTGCAGACCACGGAGGCCAGCAAAAGCCCGGTCGTTTTTTTAGTCATAATGGCTCCACAAGGTAATAAATTATTATTGGCCCAGCACAAAATGCTGCGGGCCAACGGCCTGTAATTCCGCCTGTTCCGCGGGTAAGTTGCTGTTCACATCAAACGCCAGCGGACGACGGTAACGCTCAATGCGCGGGTCGGGCACCGGGATGGCGGAAAGCAGCGCCTGGGTATAAGGGTGTCGGGGATGGCTGAAAATCGCCTCGGTGGGGCCGATTTCCACAATGCGGCCGCGCAGCATCACCGCCACCCGATGGCACAGGTAACGCACCATCGACAGATCGTGGGCGATAAACAGATAGGTCAGCCCCAACTCCTCTTGCAAGTCCTGAAACAGATTCACAATCTGCGCCTGAATCGACACGTCCAGCGCGGTGATGGGTTCGTCGGCGACGATAAAACGCGGCTTCAGCGCCAGCGCGCGGGCAATGCTCACCCGCTGCCGCTGCCCGCCGGAAAACTGATGCGGGAAACGGCGCATCATTCCCGGCTCCAGGCCGACCTGCCGGAACAGTTGCGCCACCCGCGCCTCCCGCTCCTGTTTTGCCGCGCACAGCTGATGCACAATCAGCGGCTCCGCCACAAAATCGCCCACCGTCATGCGCGGATTGAGGGAGGAATAGGGATCCTGAAAGATAATCTGCATCTCGCGCCGGTAGGGCTTGAGCCGACGCGACGACAAACCGGCAAGATTGACGCCCTGAAACAGGATTTCGCCGCTGGTGGGCGGCTCAAGCTGCAACAGCGTGCGCCCGGTGGTGCTTTTCCCCGATCCCGATTCCCCCACCAGCCCCAGCGTTTCCCCCGCGCCGATGGCGAAACTGACGTTATTGACCGCCTTGAGCGGCGTCCCCCCGCCGCCGCCCGGCCAGCGCCGCTCGCCGGCGTAGGTTTTGCATAAATTTTCCACCCGGATCAACGGTTCGCCGGCATTCACGATCGTTGCTCCTGTTGCGCCAGCAGCGCCGGCAGGTCATACCAGGCGGCGACCTGGTGGCCGGACGCGCTGTCCGCCACCGGACGCAGCGGCGGCATCTGCTCAAAACAGCGCGGCGTGGCGAAGGGATTCCGCGGCGCAAAGGGATCGCCGACCGGCGGCCGGGTCGGGTCCGGCGGATTGCCGGGAATTTGATACAGGCGTCCGGCGCCGCGCCGGGCGTTGGTGGGCAACGACTTAAGCAGCCCCCAGGTGTAGGCGCTGCGCGGCGCGGCGAATAGCGCCTCGGCCGGCCCCCGCTCCATAATGCGCCCGCCGTACATCACCTGAACGCTATCCGCCAGTCCGGCGACCACCCCCATATCGTGGGTGATCCAGATAACGGTGGTGCCGATCTGTTTTTTCAACCGGCGCACCATATCCAGGATTTGCGCCTGGATGGTGACATCCAGCGCGGTGGTCGCCTCATCGGCGATCAGCAGCGCGGGATTGCAGGCCACGCCGATGGCGATCATCACCCGCTGGCGCATACCGCCGGAAAATTCGTGCGGGTAGTGCCCGAGCCTTTTATGGGGATCGACAATCCCCACCAGATCCAGCAGATCCAGCACCCGGACGCGCGCCTGCCTTGCCGACAGCCCCAGGTGGCGGCGCAGCGGTTCGGCGATCTGCCGTTCGACGGTCAACACCGGATTCAGCGAGGTCATCGGATCCTGAAACACAAAGCCAATCTCCCGGCCGCGCAGGTCCATGATTTCCCGTGGCGACAGCGCCAGCAGGTTGCGGCCGTTAAACCACACTTCGCCGCTCACCGTCCGGCCGGGCGGCGAAGCGATCAGTCCGATCATCGCCAGCGCATGCACGCTCTTGCCCGAGCCGGACTCGCCGACAATGCCCAGCGTTTCCCCGGCCTCCAGCGAGTAGGAAATATCATTAACCGCGTATACCGGCCCGGCGGGAGTCTCAAACACCACCGACAGATTTTTCACTTCCAGCAGCGTCGTCACGGGTTACACCTCTATATAGCCGCCGGGGGATTGCGTCAGGTACTCGCGCCCGGTGTCGGTGATCAGAACAGTGTCGGAGATCTGGGTGCCGCCCACGCCGGGAATACGCAGATTGGGTTCAAAGGTGAAGATCATTCCCGGCTCCAGCACCAGCGGCGAACGAGCGTCCAGCGACGAATGCTCATGCGCGCCGATACCGATGCCGTGGCCGATGCGGCCGGGGATATAGTTGCCGTATCCGCGGGCTTCCAGCCGGGATTTGACCTGTTCGAACAGCTCGCGGTATGGCGTACCGGGGCGGATCAGCGCATCCACCTCCGCGCGGATAGTCAGAATGGCGTCGATGGCGCGCCGGTGCTCCGCGGGCAGCGGGCCACAGGCGATAATACGTTCATTTTCCGCATGGATGCCGTTGGCGATGCTCCAGATAAACACCGCCACCGTCTCCCCGCGCCGCGGCTTGCGCAGCGTCGGGTTATCGCAGTTATAGAACAGTCGATCCCCCGCCAGCGCCCAGGTCCAGAGACCGTTCTGCACGCCCCCTTCCAGCGAGCCGAAATCGCACACCTCCACCTGCGGATAGTGCCGCAGCCACAGGCGGTTCATCGCCTCCATGGAAGCAATGCTGATCTCGCGTTCGCTGCCGCCGTCGGCCGTCGCCTCGACGGCCGCCGCCATGCCGCAATCGGCGATGCGCGCGGCAATGCGCGCCTGAGCGATTTCATCCGCGTCCTTGATCAGCCGCGCCTGCTCAATCAGGGGCGAAACATCGCTGAACGTCGCCTGCGGCAGCGCCTGTTTCAATTGGGCAAAACGCCGCAGCGGCAGAAAATCCTCTTCGATGCCCACCCGGCCGGCCGCAACGCCCAGCTCGCGCAGTATCGACGCCAGCGCATCCAGCCAGTTCGGCCCCAGCGTGACTTTGTTCGACCAGGCGCCGTATAAACGGATATCCGCCACCCAGGCGCTGGCCCGACCGTGATCGTCGCGCAGCGCGTGCACCAGCATAATGGGATCGCGCCCGGCGGCCACGATGGCGATCACCGGGTGCGAATAGATAATCGGGTTGAAGCCGCTAAGGTAAAAACTGTTTTCCGGCTTAAAACACACCATCACCTCCACCCCTTGCTGCGCCATCAGGCGTTGCACGCGGCCAAGGCGGGCCGGCGGCGGAGAAGATGTTCCGGATGCCGGGTGAAGCGGTGAGTTCATCGTTGCGTCCTCAGTTTCGGGTCGAAATAGTCACGCAGCCAGTCTCCGAGCAGATTGACGCTCAGCACGGTAAACAGAATGGCCAGACCGGGAAAGGTGACGATCCACCAGGCGGAAGAGATATAGACGCGCCCGTCGGCCAGCATCCGGCCCCAGCTGGGATCCGGCGGTTGCACGCCCAGCCCGAGAAACGACAGCGCCGCGTCCATAATAATCAGCCGCGCCAGTTCCAGCGTCGCCACCACCACCGCCGGCGTCAGCACGTTGGGCAGAATATGGCGCCACATAATGCGCCAGCCGCCGGCGCCGATGGCGTGGGCGGAGAGGATGAATTCCTGCTCGCGCAGTGACAACACCTGCCCGCGAATAATGCGCGCATAGCGGATCCAGCTGGTAAGCGCCAGCACCAGAATCAGGTTGCGCATCGACGGTCCAAACGCGGCGACCACCAGCAACGCCAGCAGCATCAGCGGCAACGCCAGCTGGATATCGACAATGCGCATCAGGATGCGGTCGATTATGCCGCGGTGATACCCCGCCACGATGCCGCACAGCACCCCCACCATGCCCCCCAGCACCACGGCGATAAAGGCGATGGTCAGGGTGATGCGGCTGCCGTGAATAATGCGCGACAGCACGTCGCGCCCCAGTTCGTCGGTGCCGAAGGGATGCGCGCCGGGAGAAAACAGGCCGCTCCAGGTCGGCGGCTGCATGCGCAGCAGCAGATTGGATTTGGTCGGCGGCATCAGGCCGAGCCAGGGGCCGAACGCCGCCGCCAGCAGCAGGATAACCAGCAGAATAAAGCCGAACATCCCGCTGCGATTTCCGCCCAGCGCCAGGAAAAACGTTTTCATCACCGGGTTTCCTCAGCGCCGTCGGGAAATGCGCGGATCGAGAACGCCATATAGCAAATCCACCATGAAATTGATCGCCACAAAAATGACCGCCATCAGCACCACGCCCGCCTGAATAACCGGGAAATCATGGACCTGTATCGCCTGCACAATCAACCGCCCCACCCCGGGCCAGGCGAAAACCGTTTCCGTCACCACCGAGCCGCCCAGCAGTTCGCCGGCGATAATGCCGACCATGGTCACCACCGGGATCAGCGCATTGCGGGCGACGTGCCAGACAAACACCGTGCGCGGCAGCAACCCTTTCGCCCGCGCCGTGCGGACATAATCCTCGCGCAGGATATCCAGCAACGACGAGCGCAGCAGGCGGGCGATCGACGCGGTGACGAACACCGCCAGCGTCGCCCCCGGCAAGACCAAATGCGCCACGCCGCCGGCGCCGCCGGTGGGAAACCAGCCCAGGTTGACGGCGAAAAACAGGATCAGCATGATGCCCAGCCAGAACACCGGCGTGGCCTGTCCCAGCAGCGCGGCGACCATGACGATAAATTCCGCCGGCGTGCCGCGCGTCAAGGCGGCGATGGTGCCGGCGACGGCGCCGAAAATTACCCCGAAAAGCAGGGCCGTGCCAGCCAGGCTGACGGTGGCGGGCATATGCTGCAACACCACTCTGGAAGCGGGCTGCATATACTGGAAAGAGGTGCCGAAATCGCCGCGCAGCATGTCCCACAGAGCATGGAAATATTGCTCGGCCAACGGCCGATCCAGTCCGAGGCTGTGGCGCATCGCCTCCAGTTCGGCCTGCCCGGCCCCCAGCGGCAGCAGTAGCACCGTCGGGTCGCCCAGCACCCGCGTCACAAAGAACACGATGGTGACCACGCCCCAGATCGCCACCAGCGCCTCCAGCAACCGGGTGAGGATATAGCGCGGCATCAGGGCGCGCCCTCAGCTATAAAAGCCTCGATTTCCGCCAGTACCCGCTGATTGGCCTCGATATGCACCGGATGATTGGCCCCTTCCACCTCCAGATAGCGCGCGCCGGGAATGGCGTCGGCAATCAGCCGCGACTGCGACGGCGGACAAATCCAGTCGTTGCCGCCGACGATAACCAGCGTGGGCGTCTTGATGCTCGCCAGTCGATCGCGCAGGTCATACGCCTTATCGGCGAACAGCGCGTTGTGGGTCTGCGCATGCACCGAGAGCGTTCGCGTGCGCTCCAGCGCCGCATCGGCGTCGAAACGTTCATAATAGAGCGGCTGCAACGCCAGCCAGATCAACCGCAGTTCGGTGTCGTCCGTCACCCGATCGGAAAACAGCTTGTCAATCATCCCCAGCGATGCCGAAGGGGCTTTATGCAGGCGCGCCTTAAAATTGGCGATGGCCTGCGCTTCATGATGATGGCTGGGCGCGGTGCCGCGCAGAATCAGATGCTTCAGGCCGTGAGGATATTTCAGCGCATAACTCAGGGCGATCATCCCGCCGAACGAGCCGCCGATCAGGGTGATTTTTTTACCGCCGGCCAGCCGCTGGCGGAAGGCTTCGAGATCGTCAACCAGTTGCGCAAAGGTAAACGGCGGCGTCAGGCTGGACTGCCCGCAGCCGCGCTGGTCGTAAGCCAGCAGGCGATAGCGCGCCGCCAGCGGCAGAAAGGCGCGGAAGTCGCCGCGATGGTCGCCGATGCCCCGGCCGCCGTGCAGCGCCACGATGGTTTCCTGATGATCCTCCCCCGCCAGCTCGTAGGCGAAGGTCGCGCCGTTGAGCGCAATGCGGCGTGCGGAAACGTTAGTCATCATTCCGCGCTTCCGCGTCGCGCCACTCATCGCCCAGCAGCTCCGGCGTATCGAATGCCAGCAGGTCGTCGTAATGCCGCTGCCGGTCTTCCACAAACAGGCTGCGGGCGATGCCCTGCGCCAGCCGGCGGGCGCCGTCGCTGACGGCGGGAATATCGCCGGACAATTTGCCGTGCGTTAAGGTGGAGGGGTAGTTAAAACAGTGGATGCGCTCCAGCAGCGGACTCTGGCCGGGGGTTTTCTGCTGGAATTCGAACGCCGCCCCCAGATAGGGGGACGTCGCCAGTTCGTCGTTCTCCTCTCCCGCCTCGGGCGTAAAGCGATCCCGCCAGAAGGCGATGTCCGGAGCGAAATAACGCAGTTCGGGCCGGCGCGACAAATCCACCCGGAACCCGGTGGCGAAGATAACGAAGTCGAGCGGGTAGTCGCCCGTCGGCGTGTTCAGTTCCACCCGCCCCGCGTTTTCCCGCAGCGCCGTTACCGGGCTGCCGAGGTGAAAAAAGGCGTTGTCGTGGCGCGACACGCGCAGGGTGGAGTCGCGCGGCGGCGGCGTCTGCGCCGCCAGCGTGGCGGCGAGGAACTTCCATTTCCAGGCATCGCTGAGGCCGACGAACCCCTGCACCACGCCCTGGCTGGCGATGCCGGTGAATTTGTTGATGCGCGGGATGTCCCGGCGGCGAATAAACAGATCGACCTGCCCCGCCCCCTGTTCCAGCGCGACGGCGGCGTTATCCATCGCCGAGGCGCCCGCGCCGATAACCCCCACCCGTTTGCCCGCCAGCGCGGAAAAGTCGATATCGTCCGCCGAGTGCGCCCAGTATTTTTTATCCAGCGCCTGCGCCAGCTCAGGAACGTAAGGCCCGCCCAGCCCGTCGCGCCCGCTGGCCACAATCACCCGGCGCGCCAGGTAGCTCCGCGTTTCCTGCGTCTCCAGGTCGCGAGTGGCGACCTCGATAAGGTTCTCTTCCGCCGGTTGCAGCAGGGTCACTTCCGTCCGATTCAAGACGGGAATATTCAGCACCTGGCGATACCAGATCAGATAATCCATCCACTGGACGCGCGGGATCTTCTCCAGCGACGCCCAGGCGACATCGCCGAACTGCGCCAGATACCAGGCCTGAAAGGTGAGCGCGGGCAGCCCCAGCGCCGGACCGGCCAGCTGTTTGGGGGAGCGCAGCGTTTCCATTCTGGCAAAGGTTTTCCACGGCCCCTCGCGCCCGGCGGGCGCCCGGTCGAAGCACAGCACGTTATCGATGCCGAGCAGTTTCAGCGCCGCCGCCGCCACCAGCCCGCACATGCCCGCCCCGAGGATCGCCACGTCAACGACATACTGCCCGGCGGCTTGCCGTGCGGGAACCCAGGGCTTGGCCGGCAGTTCCAGCAGTTGCCAATCTTCCCGCAAACGCGCTTCCAGCGCGGCCAATCCTTTTCCATGCAATGTGGTCATCTGTCCCCGGCTCCTGTGAAAATCTTTTAACCCGCATCCTCGGAAAGCCCCGGCACGGGGCGGCGATAAGACAAACCAATGATGTTTAAAACGCATTATTACCCGCTTTATATGTGAATTCTTAATGATAATTACGTATGTCGTTATGCGGAAAATTGCGTGTACAAGGTAAAAGAGATGCCGCATTCTTTTAAAAAATTTACGGCGGACGAATAAAAGAAAGGGACGGACGGCATGTCGAAGACGGCGATTTTAGAGGACCTGGATTTGCGCCAGCTGGAGGCGTTCTCCGCGGTGATTTCCTGCGGCAGCATTACCGCTGCGGCAAAAAATCTCCGCCGGTCGCAGCCCGCCGTCACCCGGCTGATTCAGGAATTCGAAAACAAGATCGGCTATCCGCTGTTCCAGCGCAACGGTCCGCGGATAACCCCCACCGAGCAGGCTTACCAGCTGCACGAGTCCGTGGAGCATGCGCTGATCTCGCTGCGCCAGGTCCAGCTGCGCGCCCAGGAGATCGCCGAAGAAGAAGAGAAACCGCTGGTGATCGCCGCCACGCCCGCCATGGCCGCGGGCCTGCTGCCGGCGGCGCTGGCCAAAGTGGATATCAGCGTGCCGCTGCAGATCCTGAGCTACTCGGCCGAACAGACGCTGCACGCGGTGATCGACGGCCGCGCCGATATCGCCATCAGCAGCCTGCCGTTGGATCATAAAAACGCCCACCGCCACTGGATCGGGCAAACGCGCTGCGTGGTGGTGCTGAGCGAAGACGACGCGCTGGCCCGGCAGCATGAAATTACCCTGCAGGATCTGGCCGCGCGTAAAATTATTACCCTTTATAACCCTTATCGCCTGCGCCATCGTTTCGAGCAGGTGATGAAAAAAGCCGACATTCAGCCGCGCTACATTATCGAGACCAACTCCTCGGCCAATGTGCTGGCCTGCGTCCGCGCCGGACTGGGGGTGGCGATCACCGAACCGGTTACCGCCTACGGTCTGCCCCTTGCCGGCATGGTGATCCGCGAGCTGGATATTGATATTCCATACCATTTCGGCGTGATTACTCCCCAGGCCAAAACGCCGCGCACCCTGGTGTTGCAGCTGGTTGAAGCGCTGGAAAACAGCGCCAGGGAGCTATTGCCGAATTTCACGCTGTTTCATTCCGACGACCACCATAAAATCATGCTGTCGTTAAGCCATTGAACGATACAGGCCTGCGGCCACTGCGGGCGGCCCGCCGCTTCAGGGACTACGCGACAAACAACGCTGCCTGACAGAACAAGGGAGTCACCATGAAAGTCGCCATTCTGGGGGCGGGAAATATCGGTTTCGCCAGCGCCGCCTGGCTGGCCCACCGCGGACATCAGCCGATTCTGTGGTCGCCCGCGGCGGAAGATCTGGCGCCGTTGCAGGCCAACCAGCGCCGCTTGTCGTTTAGCGGCGTCATTGACGGCGCATGCCAACCTGAAGTCACTACCGATATCGCCTACGCGGTTAACGCGGCCGACGCGCTTTTTATCTGCGTGCCGGGCTACGCCCACAAAACGGTGATCGACAGTCTGGTTCGCCATATTCGCGGCGGACAGCCGGCGATCATCAACAGCGCCTGCTCGCTGAGCGCGCTGTACCTGTCAAAACGGCTGGCCGAACGCCGTATCGACGCGCCGATTATCACCTGGGGCACCACCCTGCTCACCGCCCGCCGTCAGGCCGGCGGATATAGCGTCGCCATTATGGCGGCCAGGCGGATTGTCCATGTCGCCACGCTGCCGATGCAGGCCAACCAGCAGGCGATCGCGCTGTGCGGCACCCTGTTCGGCGACCATTTTCAGGCGCAGCGCAACACGCTGGCCACCTCGCTGATCAATATCAATCCCATCGCCCATCTCGGGCTGGCGCTGTGCAATATTACGCGGATAGAACGAGAAGAAAGCTGGCCGCAATACCATTATCTGACGCCGGGCGTCGCCAATTTGATCGGCGCGCTGGAGCAGGAGCGGCAAACCGTGGCGCGCCGGTTCGGGTTGCAGATCCACGGCATCGAGGAACATTTTCAGCAGTCGTTTAACGTTGCGCAAAACACGCTGGCCGATATCGCCGCCGAACTGCACCGCCGGCGAGGCGGCCCGGCCGGCCCCACCAGCATGGATACGCGTTTTATTCTGGAAGACACCCCCTACGGCCTGGCGTTTGCCGAAGCGATTGCGCAGAAAGCGGGCATCGCGCTGACGCTGCACTCTTCGGTGATTAACGTCGCCGCGGCGATATGGAAAAAAGATTTGCGCCAGCAAAATAATATCCTGCCGGAGCTGGGCCTGGAGGCGATGTCGCTAAGCGAGTTTGATCGCGTTGTTTGTGACGGCTTCCGGTGAATAAAAGTGTCTTGACCGCTGACGCTTAACACAGTATCCGCGGCGCCTCCAATCGGTCATCCCCGCGGTAGTAAGCGGGGATCTGCTTTCGCTGCGGCTCGGTGTTGCTGAGATGCCCGCCTGCGCGGGCATGACGGGCGGAGGGTCTGATGGATAAGGGTGACTTGACTACAGTAACCCTCATTCTCCCGGCAAACAGCACCGCACCCGATGGGTATCCGTTAACCAGTAATACTGTTCCGGGTGGCGGATACAGCGCTCGCCGTCGCGGAAGTCGCACCCCGGGTCATGGCTGGCGGTCTGTAACTCCCGCGCCTGGTTTTTCAGCCGCGGATGCGCCGGCGGGATGGCCTGAAGCAGATAGCGGGTATAGGGATGCTGGGGATGGGCGAACAGCTCCGGGACGGTGGCCTCTTCCACAATCACGCCGCGCGACATTACCCCGACGCGGTCGGCGATATGGTGCACCACGCTGAGATCGTGGGCGATAAACAGGTACGCCAGCCCCTGTTCGCGCTGCAGCCGCATCAGCAAATTAAGAATCTGCGACTGGATGGAGACATCCAGCGCCGACACCGGCTCATCGCAGATTATCAGCTTCGGCTCCAGGATTAGCGCCCGGGCGATGCCGATACGCTGGCGCTGACCGCCGGAAAACTCGTGCGGGTAGCGCCGCGCATCCGCCGGCGTGAAGCCGACGCGAGTCAATATCCGCTCTACCTGCTGCCGGCGCCGGCGGGCGTCGCGCACGCCGTGGATAATCAGCGGCTCTTCGATGCTGTAACCGATAGCGCGCTGCGGATCGAGCGAGGAGAGCGGGTCCTGGAAAATCATCTGAATATCTTTGCGCGCCTCGCGCCACTGCCGGCCGTTAAGCGTCAGCAGCGACTGACCGGCGAACAGCACTTCCCCGCCGGAAGCGGCGGTCAGCCCCAGCAGGCTGCGCCCGGTGGTGCTTTTGCCGCTGCCCGACTCCCCCACCAGCGCGTAGGTCTCGCCCGGCATAATATAAAAGCTGACGTCCCGCACGGCGGTAAAACGCTTACCGCGCCAGCCCTTGCCCTGGAAGGTTTTGCTTAAGTGACGCACGGTCAACAGCGGCGCGCTCATGGCAGGCCGCCTATCTCTTCGGCGCGCCAGCAGCGCACCCGGTGAGCCCGATCCGCCAGGGCGCGCAGGACGGGAGGCTGTTCGCGACAGCGGGCCTGGGCGTAAGGGCAGCGATCGGCGAAACCGCAGCCGGGTATGGAAACGGACAGCGCCGGCACCGTGCCGCGGATCTCCGGCAGGTCGGTTTTGCGCGCGCCGTCCAGCCGGGGTACGGCCTGCAGCAGCGCGCGGGTATAGGGATGCAGCGGGTTGTCAAACAGGCTGACCACCTCCGCTTCCTCCACCACCTCGCCAAGATACATCACCAGTACGCGCTGACACAGCTGCGCCACCACCGACAGATCGTGGGTAATCAGGATGATCCCCATCCCGCTATCCGCCTTTACCTTTTCCAGCAAAGCCAGAATCTGCGCCTGGATGGTAACGTCCAGCGCGGTGGTGGGCTCATCGGCGATCAGCAGCGCCGGACGGCTGGCGATAGCCATGGCGATCATCACCCGCTGGCGCATGCCGCCGGAAATTTCATGGGGGTAGGCCGCCGCGCAGCGGCGGGCATCGTCAATGCCCACCTGATGCAGCAACGAGAGCACTTCCGCCCGGCGCTGCCTGCGGGTCAGCGCGGTGTGCAGCCTCAGGCTCTCCTCAATTTGAAACGCCACGGTAAACACCGGGTTGAGGCTGGAGAGCGGATCCTGAAAAATCATCGCCAGTTGGCTGCCGCGCCAGCGCTGTAACGCCGCGGGCGTCAGGCTGCGCAGCACCTGGCCGTTAAAGGTCATTGCGCCGCTTACGCGACTGTAGCGCGGCGGCAATAGTCCCATCAGCGCCTGCGCCGTCACGCTTTTGCCGCAGCCGGACTCGCCGATAATGCCCAGGGTTTCATGACGCTTGAGCGTAAACGACACATCGCGCACCGGCGACACCACGCCCTGTTCGGTGGCGAATTTCACCTGCAATCCATCCACCGCCAGCAGCGTATCTGACTGTACAAGCTCACTCATCGCCCTGAGGCCTCGTTTTTCAACTGGCGAAACAGACGGCGCGTCCGGGGCTTCAGCCCGCGATCGGACCCGTCGCGCAGCGCGTCGCCGACGATATTCAGCGCCAGAATCAGCAGCACGATGGCGATGCCGGGGAAAAAGGTCATCCACCAGGCGGTGAAAATCACCTTTTTCCCTTCCAGCAGCAGATTACCCAGGCTGGGCATCGGCGCCGGAATGCCGGAGCCGAGAAAGCTCAGCGCCGCCTCGGTGAGAATGGCCACCGAGAAGATCCAGCTGACCTGCACGATCAGCGGGGAGACGACGTTCGGCAACAGGTGCAGCCAGATAATGCGCGCGCCGGTGGCCCCCTGAGCGCGCAAGGCTTCAATATAATTCTTTTCCTTGATCACCAGCGCGGCGGAGCGGATCACCCGCGCCACCGAGGGAACGTACACCAGCGACAGCGCCAGCACCACGTTCGATACGTTCGGCCCCAGAATGCCGACGATGGCGATCGCCAGCAGCAGCGAGGGAAAGGCGAACAATCCGTCGCAGATGCGCATCAGGATCAGATCCAGCCATCGATACCAGGCGCACAGCAGCCCGATCGCCATCCCGACAATCCCCGCCACCAGCGCCACCGCCACGCCGACGGAGAGCGAAATGCGCACCGCCAGCGCCACGCGGACAAACAGGTCGCGGCCGAAGTTATCGGTGCCGAACCAGTGGGTGGCGTCGGGCGGTTTCAGCCGGCTCAGCGGACTAATGGAGTAGGCATCGAACGGGCTTGCCAGGGTGCCGAGCAGGGAGAACAGCACGATGATCAACAGCAATGCGCCGCCCGCCGCCAGCTGTGGCTGGCTCAGTAATTTTTTCATGACGGCTTACCGCTCACGGAAAGGCGGGGATCGAGCAGGTAGCTGAGGATATCCACCGCCAGGTTAATCAGCACATAGCTGACGGTGATCAGCAGCACCGCGCCCTGAATCACGGTGAAATCGCGCCGTTCGATGGAGTCGACCACCAGCGAGCCCACCCCCGGAATGCCGAATACGCTTTCAATCACAATGGCGCCGGTGACCAGCGAGCCGAACGATTCGCCGCAGATGGTCAGCACCGGCAGCAGCCCGTTTCTCAGCGTGTGGCGCAGCAGCACCAGCGCTTCCGGCACCCCTTTGGCGCGGGCGGTGGTAATAAAGTTTTCCTGCAGCACGTCCAGCATCACCGCGCGGGTCATACGCGCAATCAGCGCCGATATGCGAAACCCCAGCGCCAGCGCCGGCAGGGTTAAATACCACAGGTTCAGCAGCGTATCGCCGCGGGTGGAGCTGTACCCCACCACCGGAAACCAGCGCAGCTGCACGGCGAAAAAGAAGATCAGAAACAGGCCGAGCAAAAAGCCGGGAATCGACATCCCCAGCGTCGCCAGCCCCATAATCAGCCGATCCGCCAGCCGGTCGTGCCGCCAGGCGCTGATAATGCCGCCGCCCAGCCCGAGCAGCAGCGCAATGCCCTGCGCATAAACGGCCAGCGCCAGCGTGGGCTGCAGATGTTGCAGAAACAGCGACAGCACGCTGGCGTTCATAAATAACGAGTGGCCGAGATCGCCGCGCAGCACCGCGCCGAACCAGACAAAAAACTGCACCGGCAGCGGCTTGTCCAGCCCCATTTGCCGCCGCAGCGCGGCGATATCGTCCGGGTTGGCGTCATTCCCCAGGATCACCAGCACCGGATCGCCCGGCGCCAGATGCACCAGGCAGAACACCACCACAGCGACCACAAACAGTACCGGCAGCAGCGCCAGCAGCCGATGGAATATATACCAGCCCATCATCTTCCCCGCTTAGCGCGCCGCGATGCTGACATTCCACAATACCGGCCCGATCAGGTCGTAATAGCCGTGAATATTATGTTTGATCGCCACCGCGTCCGGGGTGGTGCGCCCCAGCACGATCACCGGCAGATAGCTCCAGGTCTCGACGTGCAGTTTATCCACCAGCGGTCTGGCTTCTGGCAGCGACGGCGCCTGCTTGATGGCGTCCAGCGTGGCGTCGATCTCCGGGCTGTTGCTCAGTCCGGGGAATTTGGCCCGCGAGTCGAGGAAAGGATACTGGTGCAATACCTGACGCATCGAGAACTCCAGCGCGCAGAGATCGAAATTCTTCGGATCCTGCCGGCGTTGCAGCACTGTCGCCCAGTCATAGACGTCAAGACGGGATTTCACCCCGATCTGCTTCAGCACCTGCTGCGCCACAATCGCCAGGTTATACAGCTCCGCGTACTCCTTGGTGGCGATAATCACCACCTCTTCGCCGTTGTAGCCGGACTCCTTCACCAGTCGGCGCGCTTCGTCCAGCTTATGCTGATTCCAGTACGGCTTGCCGGCCTCGCTGTACCAGTCCACCTGTTCGGGAAAGCCCAGCGAGGGATCCGCCCTGAAAAAGCGCTCATCGCTGTAACCCGCCAGCAGCACCTGATGCACGTCCAGCGCCAGATTGAACGCCTGACGCAGTTTCAGGTCGGCGAACGGCCCGCGGTTCTTGTTAAACAGATAGGTAATCAGCGATCCGCCCGCCTCCGGCCGGTAGAGCCGCACGTCCCGCGCATTGTTGAGCGCATCGATATTGTCTTTCGGCAGGTCGAAAATAACGTCGTATTCGCCGGTCAGCGCCCCGGCGAGGCGGGTGGACTCATCGGTGATATAGCGGAACCAGATATCCTTGACGTCCGCCTTTTTCTGCCCCGACAGGCCGTTGCCCGGCTCGCTGCGCGAGACGTAGTCGTCGTAGCGGGTGAGATGCAGGTATTCGCCCTGTTTAAACTCCGCCAGCTTATACGGGCCGGTGCCGATAAGCTGGCTGACCGGTTTCTTGCTGGCGTTGGCTTCCTCTATCAGCCGTTTGGGCATGATGGAGGCGAGGTTTTTCAAATCGGCGAGCACGTTCAAGGTAATCAGCGACGGCGTCTGCACCGTCAGCCGCACGGCGCCGTCGTCGACTTTGGCGAACTGCGCGCCGGGAAGATTGGCTTTCCCCTGGGTGGAGACCGCCAGCCAGCGGTTCATCGACGCCACCACATCATCCGCCGTCAGCGGTTGACCGTCGTGAAAGCGGATCCCCTCGCGCAGGGTAAAGGTGTAGGTTTTGCGGTCGTCGCTGAGGGTATAGCTTTTCACCAGCTCCGGCACCGGTTCAAAACGATCGTTGATGGTGAACAGCTGTTCAAAGATATGGCGCACCACATCGGTGGTGGCGCTGTTGGTGGTCAGGTAAGGATCGAGGGTGCCCGGCCGCTTGCCGTAAGCGATATTCAGCGTCGCGTTGCGGTCGGCGGTTTCCGCCTGCGCGAATCCCCAGGGCAAGCTGGCCGCCAGCAACAGCGCGGCGAGCGAAAAGGTAAACAATTTCATCGACGGGAAACTCCCTTATTGTTGTAATCGGCGTTGTTGTAATGATGGAGGCGCTAATGTCCGGGATCAGGCGGCGTCCGTTACGCCGCGCCGGCCGGCGAACTCGTCTTTGACTTCCTGCAACAGCTGGGCGTCCGTCAACAGGCGCAGCCCGCTGCGCGCCAGCACTTTCGCCCCGGCGATCAGCGCCGTGTAGCCCAGGGGCGAGTCGGCCGCTTCCCGAAACGGCACGGTATGGCCGATCAGGTCGTCCGGGCCGATTTTGATAGTGGGATGAGCGGTGGGCACCGCGTGGCTGATATCGCCGGCGTCCGTCGAGCCGATGCCCTGTTTGTCCGTCAGATCGACGCTTTCCCCCACCGCGGTAAACTCCTCCAGCAGCAACCCGTTCAGCCGATGATTGATATTAAAATCGCGCGGCCCGACCTGATGCTCAATCTTTACCGTCGCCCCGGTCGCCAGCGCCACGCCCTCGGCAATGGAGCGAATGCGCGGCTCCAGCGCAATCACTTCCTCACGGGTTTTGGCGCGAATGTAGTAGTGGGCCGAGGCGTATTCCGGAATAACGTTCGGCGCCTGGCCGCCGTTGGTGATAATGCCGTGCACCCGCACGCCGTCGGGCAGCTGCTGGCGCAGCACGCTGATGCCGTTATACAGCAGCACCAGCGCATCCAGCGCGTTCACGCCTTTATGCGGCGCGCTGCCGGCGTGGGACGGCCTGCCGTAAAAATGAAAATAGAGATGGTTGTTGGCCAGCGACGGGCCGGTGAGCCGCGTTTTGCCGGATGGATGCACCATCAGCGCGACGTCCACGTCTTCCAGAAAACCGTGCTCGACAAAGCGCGCCTTCACATTGCCGTTCGGTCCGCCCTTGCCGCGCAGCCCGCCCTCTTCGGCCGGCGTGCCCAGCACCACCACGCGTCCGCCGGTCTCCTCGATAACCTCGCCGAGGGCCACCGCCGCCGCCACGCTGGTCACCCCGATAATGTTGTGGCCGCAGGCGTGGCCGATATCGATCAGCGCGTCGTATTCCGCCAGAAAAGCGATGGTCGGCCCCGGTTTGCCGCTCTCCTTTAGCGCATAAAAGGCGGTTTCATGCCCCGCCACGTTGGAGGTGACCTGAAACTGATTTTTCGCCAGCAGCGTGGTGAGCAGCTTATTGGCGTAATACTCGTTATTGCCGGTTTCCGGGTGGGCGTGAATATCCCTGGAGACGGTAATATATTCCTCGCTGTGTTTTTCGATGCTCTCTTCCAGTTGCGATAATAGTCTTGCTGCGCCCATGTTTTTGTCACCACGTTGTTAAAACAGTGGCTGATAGTTAACGCGGAGCGGGTGGGAAATAAAAACATCGATTTTTGCTTTCTATATGCGTTTTTTAATTAACGTGTTTGCCGTCGTTATGCCCGCGAGTCGCGCGCTCAGGCGAGGCTTTTCAGTTCACGGATCATATCGCCCAACAGCCGGTGCAGCCGATCCCGATGACCGGAGCGCGCCGCGGGCGAACCGGCGTCCGCCGTCGTGGCGTGTCCGCGGTAGCCCCGTTCGGCCAGGATTTGGCCGTCTCTGGCGATAATCACCGTTTCAAGCGGCGTAATCGCTTCCGCCTCATCGAGCAGCCGCGTGACGGACTCAATCGGCTCCGCCGCATAGGCGCCGAGCGATAAGAAAAACAGCGCGATAGCGGATGCGGCAACCCCGCGCATCCTGTCAGACCACAACCGAGTGCGGCAATATTGCCTACGCATCCGCTCCCCTCCGTAACAGTGCCGATAGCGTATTGCCTCAGGATGACAAATCAGCGGCTAACGTCCAATCGGTTCGCCGCCGGCGTTGGCGATCCGCTTCCGTCCCGCATAGATTTTCCCCCAGGCAAGACCCAGAATGGCCGCGGTCAGCGAACCCAACAGCACGCCCAGTTTGGCTGCGCCCAGCTGATTCTCGCTGGAAAACGCCAGCATGGCGATAAAGATCGACATGGTAAATCCGATCCCGCCCAGCAGCCCGATCAGCGCCACCCCGCCCCACGACACATCCGGAGGCAGTTTGCATAATCCCAGCCGTACCGTCAGCCAGCTTACGGCGATAATACCCAAAGGTTTGCCCAGCACCAGCCCCGCTATCACGCCGATCATCACCCAATGGGCGCCTTCGGCGGAGAGATTGACGCCATCGACGCTCACCCCGGCGTTGGCGAGCGCAAACAGCGGCATGATGAAAAAGGCGACCCAGGGGTGAAGCGCCATCTGCACGCTCATCACCGGCGGAAGCAGTTCGCGCCGAACCAGACGCAGTTGTTTGAAAGACTGCGATAGCGTGCCCGCCGGTTTGTCCGGATCCGCCAACTCATGGGTGATGCGTAAAATGTTGTCGCGCACGGACTGATGGCTACGCGCCGGCAACACCGGCGTGATAAGCCCCAGCACCACGCCCGCTATCGTCGGATGTATGCCCATAATCCACAAGCCGCTCCAGATGACGATGCCCGGAATAAGGTAGACCACAGCGGAGCGAATGCCGATTAATTGCATACCGGCGACCAGCAGCATGCCGGCGCCGGCAATCGCCAGCCCGCTATAGTCGAGCTGCGCGGAATAAAAGAGGGCGATCATCATAATGGCGATAATGTCGTCGATGATCGCCAGCGTAAGCAAAAAGACCCGGATGTTCCCGGGGATGGAGCGCCCCAGCAGCGCGAGAACGCCCACGGCGAAGGCGATATCGGTGGCGGTGGGCACCGCCCAGCCATGATGCCGCGCCGGATCCTGATTAAACAGGATATAGATTAACGCCGGGACGGCCACGCCCCCGAAAGCGGCAATGATAGGCAGCGCGGCCTGCCGGATATTGCTCAGCGCCCCGGCGTGAATTTCATATCTGATTTCCATGCCGACCACCAGAAAGAAGATCGTCATCAGCCCGTCGTTGATCCAGAAATGGAGGGACTGGGAAAAGGAGAACGATCCGACGGCGATGGCAAGCGGCGTATGCCATAAATGGTGGTAGCTGGCGGAAAAGGGAGAATTGGCCCAGATTAAGGCGATTGCCGCGGCGGCCAGCAATATGATGCCGCTAACGGATTCAATATGGGCAAAACGTTCTAATGTGGCGAAAGCGCGTTCAGCGAACAGACGAACACGCGGAATTTTACGCGGTGAAAGGTCGCGCCTCATAACGTGAAAACTCCGCGCGGCGGCCCGACCAACGCATGATGATAACCTGCCTAACTGCCCTATACAGCCGACACCCGCTGGGAAAATTATCATGCCCGCCGCCGGAATGGCAAGAGCGACGGCCGCCGCCGGGGCGGTTGAAGTCTGAAAGCGCTATGCATTATGCTATTGTTGGCTTGCCAATATAATTTCCCTTTTCATTACGCCACGCGCTCATTCATCGAAAGAAGGTTCCCCCAATGCTCAAAGGAATGTCCATCTCGCGCAAAACGCTCCATAGTGAGATTGCCGATCTTATTCGAGAAATGATCGTCCGCGGCGAACTGGAACCCGGCAGCCGCATCCCCGAAAAAACGCTGTGCGAACAGTTTGAGATATCGCGCACGCCGCTGCGCGAAGCGCTTAAGGTGCTAGCCACCGAAGGGATGATCGTCCTGCTGCCTCAGCGCGGCGCCCGCGTGGCCACGCTGACCGATGACGAGCTGTTCGAAATTTTCCCCATTATCGCCAGTCTGGAAGGACTGGCCGGCGAGATAGCCTGCCAGCATATTACCGGCGACGAGTTGGCGAATATCGAGCAGTTGCATCACGCCATGCTGCTGGCGTATCAGCGGCTCGACAGACTGGAGTATTCCAGACTGAATCGGGAAATCCATTTAGCCCTCTTTGCCGCCACGCATAACCAATCGCTGATTGCGCTGTACCACAATCTTGAACTGCGCATCAGAAATATTCGGCATACCATCCGGCAGTTGCCTCAGGATTGGCAGTTGGCCGTGCAGGAACATGAAGAGATCCTACGGTGGCTGCGGGAAAAAAATGCCGGGAAGCTGGCAACGACCCTGCGTAAGCATGTGATGAGCACGGCAAACGCCGTGCGTAACTCGGTGAACGCCGTTTCGGTCAGCCATCACCAATAGCATAAGATTTATTTATATCACCCTCCTTTAACCATCTGCATCACTTCGCAATAACAATTTGAATTTAAAACATTAAATTCAAAGCATCCGGTCGGTTTTTATCTTTGTGATAAATGAATTAATTATACATTATTAATTTTCATTGACCGCTTTCGCCTAATTGATCGATTATCGACCAGCCATACTCCTGCTGCGTTTCTCTTTTACGGGCCGCCTATCCGCCGCGAAGCGCAGACTGGTCATCAGTACGAAAGAGCAATTAACGACGGTATTCCGTGGAGAAACCATGAAACGACAGATATTGGCTACGTCTCTGTGCACGCTCATTCTGACGACTGCATCGGCTGGCGCCGAGGAGTTGGCGGGAACATTAAAAAAAATCGCCGACAGCGGTCAGATAACCGTGGGACACCGCGACGGCGCGGTGCCCTTTTCCTATTACGACGATAATCAGCGGCCGATCGGCTATGCGATGGATATCTGCGCCGCGGTGGTCGACGCGGTAAAAACCAGGCTGAACAAACCCGACCTGGCGGTCAGCACCCTGGCGGTCACCGGCACCACGCGGATCCCGCTGCTGGCCAACGGCACCATCGATATGGAATGCGGCACCACCACCAACAACGCCGAACGTCAGAAACAGGTGGCCTTCTCCACCACCTATTTTGTCGCCGCGGTCAGAATTCTGTCCAAAACATCCGCGCCGGTGGCGTCGATGGCGGATGTGAAAGGGAAAACGGTGGTCACGCTGGCGGGCACCACCAGCGTCAGAATCATCAACGACGCCAATAACGCTCAGAAGTTGGGCCTGACGATCCTCTCCGCCAAGGATCTGGCCGAAGGCATGCTGACGCTGGAAACCGGCAGGGCCGCCGCCTTTATTTTCGATGACGTTTCTCTGGCCGGCGCGCGGGCAACGGCCAGAAACCCCGACGATTACCAGATTTCAACGGAACCGCTGTCGGTGGAGCCGTACGGCATTATGCTGCGCCGCAACGACGCGCAGTTCAAGGCGCTGGTCAACGCCACCATTGAAGGGTTGTACAGCAGCGGCGCCATTACCGCGATCTACGACAAATGGTTCACGCAGCCGATCCCGCCGAAAAACGTCAATATGAATTTCCCGATATCGGCGCAGTTGCAGAAAGCGATCGCCCAGCCCACCGACGATCCGAATCCCGAGCTTTACCGCTAAAAAACGCCCGCCGCGGGTAGCGCCATATCCAGGGATGTAGATGTAAAGTCGGCAACCTTAATCACATGCCGGTAAACGATAAAAACAGATTGACCAGGGCGACGATGAACTATAACTGGAACTGGGGCATATTTTTCGATATGTCGCTTGACGGCACCCATACCTACTGGCAAACGCTGATGATGGGTCTTGGCTGGACGGCCGCCACGGCCGTCTGCGCCTTTGCCATCGCGCTATTGCTGGGGTCTCTGGCCGGCATTGCCCGCAATACGCCGATCGCCATGCTGAACCGCTGCGGCAGCGCGTTCGTCGAACTATTCCGTAATATTCCGTTGCTGATGCAAATGTTTCTCTGGTATTTCGTCCTGCCGGAGGCGCTGCCCGAATCGGCGGGCGACTGGCTGAAACAGTTGCCCGACGCGCAGTTTTATACCGCCACGCTCTGTCTGGGCTGCTATCACGGCGCGCGCATGGCGGAAGTGGTGCGCGCCGGGCTGGAAAGCCTGTCCAAAGGACAGCGCATGGCCGGTCAGGCGTTGGGATTGACGCTGCCGCAGACCTATCGGTTCGTGTTGCTGCCGGTGGCGTTTCGCATCGTGACGCCGGCAATCACCTCGGAATTTCTCAGCTGCACCAAAAATACCTCGGTCGCGCTGGCTATCGGGCTGATGGAACTCACCGGCGGCGCGCGCGCCATGCAGGAAAACAGTTTCCAGGTGTTTGAGGCCTTTACCGCCGCCACTCTGCTTTATCTGCTGCTTAACCTGATTATCGTCTTCGTTATGCGCGGCATGGAAAAAAGAGCGGCGCTGCCGGGTTTCGGCGTCGCTCAGAACCGGAAGAAAGGCTGAAACGATGCTGACGGGATTCGATTTTCAAACCATCGTCAACGCTCTGCCCTACCTGTTTCTGACCGGCATGAGCTTTACGCTGAAGCTTACCTTCTGCGCCACGGTGCTGGGGATTATTTTCGGCACGCTGCTGGCGATCATGCGCCTGTCCCGTTTCCGGGCGCTGGCCGTGCTGGCCGCGGGTTACGTCAACCTCTTGCGTTCGCTGCCGCTGGTGCTGGTGATCTTCTGGTTCTATTTTCTGGTGCCCTATATCCTGCAATGGATAACCGGCGCGTCTTTTCCGGTCAGGGTCGATCCGTTCTGGTCGTCGGTCATTACCTTTACGCTGTTCGAAGCCTGCTATTTTTGTGAAATCGTCCGCTCCGGCATTCAGTCGCTGCCCGGCGGCCAGTCGCAGGCCTCGCTGGCTTTGGGGCTGAACGGCCGGCAAACCATGCTGTACGTTATTTTGCCGCAGGCCATGCGCAATATGCTGCCGCTGTTCCTGACCCAGACGATTATCCTGTTTCAGGATACATCGCTGGTCTATGTCCTTTCGATTACCGACTTTCTCGGCGCGGCCGCCAAGGTCGCGCAACGCGACGGGCGCCTGCTGGAGATGTATCTGTTCGCCGCCGCCGTTTATTTCATCATCTCCTATCTGGCGTCCAAGGCCGTGCGGCTGCTACAGAAACGCACCGCCATTATCCGTTAAGTGATGAAAGGTCTATCTCTTTTTTCAAACCGATTGGTGAATTGAATGCCCACAACGCAACATAACGACCAGGCCGATAACGCCGTTTCCAGCGCCGAAGACAATAATACGCTGTTACGCCTGTGCGCCGCGCGCCTTGATACCCTGAAGAACGATCGCATCGTGCTTTACGCCGGCGCCAATTTACCCAGCGAAGCGGCGATGGCCGCCTACTCCCCGGCGCTTAGCGCCTATCCGGCCATGGGCCCCCGTTTCGCCAAGGAACAGCCGGACACCGATCTGGTGTCAAAACTGGAAATCGCCGTGGAAAACGAAGTGAACGCGCTGTTCGGCTCGCAGTGGGCGGAGACGCGGCTGGCGAACTGCACCACGGCGAATCTGGCGGTATTTCATGCGTTTTCGCAGCCCGGCGATCTGCTGCTGGCGCCGGCCGCCGCCCACGGCGGTCATTTAAGCCAGCGGCGCGGCGGAACGCCTGAACTGGCGGGACTGAAGGTGATGGATCTGCCGTACGACGCGCGGCACGACCGTCTGGACGCCGTCGCCGCCGCCGAGATGATCCTGACCGTCAAGCCCAGGCTGGTGATGCTGGGCCGTTCGGTGATGATCAAAGCCGACGATATCGCCCCGGTGGTGGCCGGCGCGCGCCAGGTCGGCGCCAAAGTGATTTTCGACGCCTCCCACGTATTGGGGCTTATCGCCGGCGGAATGTTTCCCAATCCGCTGGCGCTGGGCGTCGATATTATGACCAGTTCGACCTATAAAACCTTCCCGGGCCGTCCCCACAGCATTATCGCCGGCCGTCATGCAGACGATCGCCGGCTTCTGTCGCAGCTGATCGAAGGCCGGATGATCGCCAACTGCGACGCGGGCTGTCTGCCGTCACTGCTGGTGACGCTGCTGGAGACCCGGCAGGATGGAGACGACTATGCGCGGCAAATTTGCCGCAACACCGCGGCCATGGCCGAAGCGCTGCGGGCACAGGGCGTGGCGGTGATCGCCGCGCAGGCGCATGAGACCGCCACCCATCAGCTATTGATCCCGATGGATTCGTCGATGCCGGCGAAAGCGACCATTACCGCGCTCGAACGGCACGGCATTCTGGTCGGCACCTGCGCCGATCCCCGCGCGCTGAATGAATTCGCGCTGCGCGTCGGCACGCAGTTTATGACGCGGCAGGGGAAAAACGAAACGGACTTCGCGGCCATCGCCCGCAGTCTGGCGCAACGGCTGGAGAAAACTGCGGCGGGACGCATGCGCTATCGGGGGTAAAGCGGCGCATCTTCCGCGCGGAGGATCGTCTATTAGCATCCGTAATGCGCAGAAGATCATTTCACGCGCAAAGAGATATACTGTAGCTATATCGCCACCAAGGAAATCATCATGCCCATCAAGCTTGTCCAGCCCCAGCACGCTCGCGAACTGATCGAGAACGGCGCCCTGCTGGTCGATATCCGTGCGGCCGATGAGTACGCGCGCGAACATATCGCCCAGGCGCGGCATATTCCGCTGAACGACATTGCGGCGCAGCAGCCGCTGACCGCCGACGGCGGCGTTATCTTCCACTGTCAGTCCGGCAACCGCACCCAGGCCAATGCCGACAGGCTCGCCGCCAGCGTGCCGGGCGACGCCTATATTCTGGACGGCGGTCTGGCGGCCTGGAAACAGGCGGGGCTGCCCACGGTGATCGATAAGTCACAGCCGCTGGAGATTAACCGCCAGGTGCAGATTACCGCCGGCGCCATCGTGCTGCTGGGCGCCGTTCTGGGAGCCACGGTTTCCCCCTGGTTCCACGCCCTGTCGGGATTTATCGGCGCCGGGCTGATCTTTGCCGGGATTTCGGGTTTCTGCGGGCTGGCCCGCCTGCTGCTGAAGATGCCCTGGAACCGCAGCTCGCCCTCTTCCTGAGATATCGTCCGCTATTTCGCTAAAAGCCGATCTCCGGGCTGCAATCCCGGAATGCAGCGTTGCGGGCATATCTTGTTCACCCGGTCTTCGTTTTTCCAGCGTACGCTTCGCTGTTAATCCACTGGTGGTCGGCTTCCCAGCTGAAACGCCATTGCCGTTTCGGCCCCGCCATCACGTTCAGGTAGTAGCTATCGTAACCCGCGATGGTAGCCACCGGGTGATATCCCTTCGGCACCAGCACTACATCTTTGTCATACACCGCCATGCTTTCATCCAGCGTGCGGTCGTCCGTGTAAACGCGTTGCAGGCAAAACCCCTGCGGCGGATTCAGCCGGTGGTAATAGGTCTCCTCCAGATAGGTTTCATGCGGGGGGTTGTCGTTATCGTGCTTGTGGCTGGGATACGAGCTGGTGCAGCCCTCGTCGGTGTAGACCTCCACCACCAGCAGGCTGTCCGCCGCCTTATCCTCCGGCAGAATATTATGCACATAGCGGCGGTTATGTCCGTATCCGCGCTGCTCCGCGTCAATATCCGCCGGGGCGATCAGCCGGGTCGGATAGGTTCCCCGCCCCGGCGCGGAGCACACCGCCAGCTCCAGAGGCGTATGGGCGGTTATGGTCGCGCTTTCACCGCTGGCGACGTACACCGCATAGGGTTTTCTGCGCTCAAACGGCTGCCGGCGATCGCCGATATCCTCAAAGCGTTCGCCGGGGGTGACGACGCTGGCCTTTCCCCCCAGCAGAACCAGACAGCGCTCGTTATCCGTGGCCGGCAGCGACAGCGTTTTCCCCGCCGCCAGCTGATAGGCGGCAAAGCCGACATAGTTCCAGCCGGCGCTTGCCGGGGTGATGCGTTGTATACACCCTTGATCGTCCGGGGTGCGATAGCGTGATAGCAACTGAGGCATGGGTGTGCTCCTTTGATGACGCCGGTGAACGTAGATTCCCGCCGACCGCCGCGGGAATGACGGAGAAGTGCGGGAATGTCGGTGAAGCCCGGGGATGACGGATAAGGCGACGACGACGGAAAATGCCGGCCATCAGATCAGCCCGGCCTGATACGCCAGACGCTGTAGGTTGTTGTAGCCCAGGGTGGCGTAGGTGAGCGGATGCGCCACGGCGGGATCCTGCTCCGCTTCCACCACCAGCCAGCCCTGATAGCCGTGCGCTTTCAGCAGGCGAAAAAGCGGCGGATAATCGACGCAGCCATCGCCCGGCACGGTAAATACGCCGCTGAGCACCGCGTCGAGAAAGCTGGTTTTACGGTTTTTGACGTCCCGCAGCACATCGGCGCGGATGTCTTTGCAGTGAACGTGATTGATGCGCGCTATCCAGCGTTCGGCCACCGCCAGCGGATCGGCGCCGGCAAAGGTCAGGTGCCCGGTATCCAGCAGCAGGCCGACTTCCGGCCCGGTGTGCTCCAGCAGATTATCCACGTCCTGCGCGCTTTCAATCACCGTTCCCATATGGTGATGGTAGGCGATCTGCAAACCCTGGCTGCGGGTATAACGGGCAAACTCGCTGAGCTTGTCGCCATACTCCCGCCAGCGTTCGGCGGGAAAACGCGGGCGCAGATGCACCGGCTTTTGCCGGTCGCCGTGCACGGCGCCGCTGACCTCGGCAAACACCATTACGTCGGCCCCCAGATCGCGCAGCAGATTGAGATGATCCTGCACCGCGGCGATTTCTTCCTCCACCGAGCGTTCGAGCAGCCGCCCGGAATACCACCCCGACACCAGGCGAAGATCGTGCGCTTTAAGGATCGGCCCCAATACGGCCGACTGCCGGGGAAATTTATTTCCCAACTCGAAGCCGGCGAAACCGGCCTGCTTGCCCTCGCTCAGACAGGTTTCCAGCGGCGTGTCCGCCCCCAGCGAGGGCAGATCGTCATTGGTCCAGGTGAGCGGATTAATACCAAGTTGAACGGCCATACTCTTTTCCCTCAATCATAGTAATAAGAAGGTTCGCTACCCGCGCTGGCGCCATAAGTCGATCAGTTGCAGGTAGTTATGCTTGATTTGCTCGATAAGCTGCTCGCTGTCGATGTCGTTTTTCAGCCACCTTTGCGCCGGCTGGGCAAACAGGGTGCGCCCCACGGCGAAACCTTTGACGATGGGGAACCCGACGGCGGCGTTGAAGCCCTGGCGCAGGCTTTCCAGCGGCGCGTCCAGCCCCAGGATCACCACCCCGCGGCAGTAGGGATCGCGCTGTTGCAGCAATTGGGTCAGCCGTTGCCAGCCGGACGCCGTCAGCGGCGGCAGTTTCCACCAGTCCGGCCGCACGTCCAGGTTGTAGAAGCGTTGTATCACCCGCAGGTAGTGTTCATCGCCGTGCGGCATGCCCGGCGGCAATATCACCTCCAGCAGCAGTTCGTGGCCGGACTGGCAGCAGGCCTGATACACTTCCGCCACCTTCAGCTCCTGCTCGCGCCGCAGCCGCTGGTCGTCGTCCGGATGGAAGAACACCAGACACTTCACCACGTGCTCCAGCGGCCAGTTGATCAACTGCGAGCCGATATTGCCGTGCTCCATCGCCAGCGGGCGCGATCCCGGCAGTTCTATCGGCCGGCCGATCCACCACCCCTTGCCGGTAACGGCATTCAGCGCCTCCTGTCCGAAGGTGCCGTCGCACAGCACCCCGGCTTTATCGTCCAGCCCGGCCTGGCGCGCGGTTTCGACGCCGGCCTGCAGGATCAGGCGCTTCAGCTCGGGGATACGGCCGATATCGGCGCCGCAGCCGATCGCCATCTCCTCCAACTGGCTGCGGTGATCGAACGCCATCACGCACAGCTCATGCCACTGCCTGCGCCGGGTGGTCACCCGGTGCAGATGATTCAGCTCGCGATCGAGATCAGGACGGGGAACCTCGTCCGCCCGCGCCAGATAGTTATCCAGTTCGATGCGGCTCGGCATCGCCGGGGCGCAGCCGTGGCGCGACACCACCAGCGCGCCGCAGGCATTGGCGTAGGCGCAGGCTTTTTCCCACCCCTCGCCGCCGAGATAGCCGCGCAACAGGCCGGACATAAACGCATCGCCGGCGCCCAGCACGTTGAGCACCTCGACCCGCACGCCGCGGATCGTCACCCCCTGGTCCAGCGAGTCGGGGATCGCCGCGCTGAACACCGAACACCCCAGCGCGCCGCGCTTGCACACCAGCTCCGCCCGGCTGTTTTCCCGCACCCGCCGCAACGCCTGCAGGGTGTCGGTGCTGCCGCCGGCGATATGGAACTCCTCTTCGGTGCCGACAATCACATCGAACAGTTCCAGCACCTGCTGTAGCTGCTCAGTCACCGCCTCGGCGGCGATAAAGCGCGTTTCGCCGTCCCCCAGCGCGGTCAGCCCCCACAGCACCGGGCGGTAGTCGATATCCAGCACCGTTTTCACCCCGTTGCGCCTGGCGTAGCGCAGCGCCGTCAGCACCGCCTCCCGCGTGCGGGGGTGGGACAGATGGGTGCCGGTGACCGCCAGACAGCGGGACGAGGCGATATAGGCTTCGCTGAAATCCTCCGCCGTGATGGCCATATCGGCGCAGTTATCGCGGTAGAAAATCAGCGGGAAGGTTTCACGGTCTTTGATGCCCAGCAGCACCAGCGCCGTCAGCCGCGTTTTATCGGTGATCAGATGGCTGGTGTCGCACCCCGCCTGTTGCAGCTCCTCACGCAGAAAGCGTCCCATATGCTCATCGCCGACGCGCGCCAGCATGGAAGAACGCAATCCCTGCCGCGCGGCGCCGTAGGCCACGTTGCCGGACGATCCTCCCAGGTATTTGGCGAAACTGCCCATATCCTCCAGTCGCGAACCAATCTGTTGACCGTAAAGATCGACGGCCACCCGCCCCATGCAAATCACGTCAAATGCCTTTTCCTGACTCATAACGACCACGCCCTATAGACAAAAAAGAAATTAAATCGCCCGGTTCAGCCAATCTCGTCGACCGCCACCCAGCGCGACGCCTGATGCGATAAGACAATGGCATCCAGCACCCGCGAGACCTTCCATCCTTCGGCGAAATCCGGCCACAGCGGCAGCTCGGCGGCGATGCCGTCGATCAGGTCGCGCACCTCCACCGTCTTTTGATCGTTAAAACCAATGCCGTGACCGGCGCCGGCGCAGAATGCCGCATAGTCCGGGTGCTGCGGCCCCAGCAGCAAGGTGCGGAAGCCCTGGCGGTTTGCCGGGTCGTCCTGCCGGTACAGTTTCAGTTCCGCCATTCTTTCCTGGGTAAAACTCAGGGCGCCTTTGCTGCCGGTGACCACGTAGGTCAGTCCCATTTTGCGGCCGCAGGCGACGCGGGACGTCTCCAGCACGCCGCGCGCGCCATTGGCGAAACGCACCATGGCGTGCGCCTGGTCCTCGTTCTCCACCCGCACCAGCTCGTCGCTGCCGGACCTGGCCGGGCGCTGCGGAATCACCGTCTGCATATCGCCGCATACGCCGGCGATCTCCCCCACCAGGTAGTGCGCCATATTGACGATGTGCGCCGCCAGATCCCCCAGCGCGCCGAGGCCGGCGGTCCGCTTAAAGCAGTGCCAGTCCGCCGGCGTGCGCGGGTCGGCCAGATAATCTTCGTTATGGGCGCCGTAAAAATGGATCACCTCGCCGATTTCCCCGCCGGCGATAATCTCTTTCGCCAGGCTGGCGGCGGGGTTTTTCATATAATTGAACCCGACCAGGGTTTTCACCCCCGCCCGTCTGGCGGCCTCCGCCATCTCGCGGGCGTCGGCGGCGTTGAGCGCCAGCGGCTTCTCGGCGTAAACGTGCTTGCCGTGGCGAATAGCCGCCAGCGCCATCTCATGGTGCAAAAAATTGGGGGAACAGATATCCACCACGTCGATGTCCGGATCGGCCACCAGTTCGCGCCAGTCGGCGGCGGCGCGTAAAAATCCCAGCTCCCGCGCCCGCCTGGCGGCCAGCTCCGGGGACGCCTCCGCCAGCGCCGCCTTCACCAGCCGTCCTTGCAGGGCGAACACCACGGGCGCCTGCGCATAGGCGACGGCGTGGGCGCGACCGATGTAGCCGGATCCGATCAATCCAATACGTACCTGTTTCATATCCGCCTCTCAGGGGAAAGCGCTTCCCCGCAAACACCCGTCAGATGGCGCCGCGCCGGCTCTTGGCATAGGTGTCGAACGCCACCGCCAGCACGATGATCAGACCGGTGATGATTTGCTGGTAGTAGGCCGAAACGTTCATCAGCACCAGCCCGTTGATCAGAATCCCCATGATGATCGAGCCGATGATGGTGCCGCCGATGCGCCCGTAGCCGCCCATCAGCGAGGTGCCGCCAATCACCACCGAGGCGATAACCCGCAGCTCGAAGGTGATCCCCGCCACCGCTTCCGCGCTGCCCAGCCGCGCGCTGAGAATAAATCCCGCCAGCCCGGCCAGACAGCCGATCACCACATATACGCTGACCAGCACCCGCTGCACGTTGACCCCGGCCAGGCGGGCCGCTTCGATATTGCCGCCGATGGCGTAGACAAAGCGTCCCCAGCGGGTTTTATGCAGCGCCAGATACCCCGCCAGCGCCACCAGGGCGAAGATCCAGATGGGGATGGAAATCCCCAGCAGCGTTCCCCGCCCCCACCAGCGATAGCCGGGATCGAACCCGGCGATGGGGGCGCCGTCGTTAATCACCAGCGTCAGCCCGCGCCAGATGGTCATACCGCCCAGCGTGACGATAAACGGCGGCAGACGCAGACGGGTCACCCCCAGCCCGTGCAGCAGCCCGATCACCGTTCCCACCGTCAGGCAGATCGCCAGCCCGACCAGCCAGCTCATGCCATACCAGGCGTCCGCATCGACGGTGGTGAAATTATCCCCTTTGATTACCGAGGCGGCGGTCATGGCGCACACCGCCAGAATGGAGCCCACCGACAGGTCGATGCCGGCGGTGAGGATCACGAAGGTCATCCCCACGGCCATGATGCCGTAGATGGAAACCTCGGTAAGAATGTTGGTGATATTGCGTTCGCTCAGAAAGTTGCTGTTCTGCGACTGAAAGAAAATCAGCAGAAGAATCATGAAGATAAACACGCCAAAGCGTTCAAAAAACGCAATGGGGTCAAAACGTCCGCGGTTGCCGGACGGGGCGCGGGTATTGGAAAGCGGCTGCGACATGAGTAACCTCCGTTATGCTGCGTGTAAGGCGTCGTGACAGATGGCCATCATGGTCATCAGTTTCTCTTCCGTAGCGTCATCGCCGTGTATTTCCCCGCTCACCCGGCCTTCGCTAAGGGTGATGATCCGGTCCGAAATCGCCATGATTTCCGGCAGATCGGAGGAAATGACGATCACGGCCACCCCCTGGCCGGCCATATCGAACAACACCTGATGCACTTCAGACTTGGTGCCGACGTCAATGCCGCGCGTCGGCTCGTCAACGATCAATACCTTGGGATTAAGGGCCATGCAGCGGGCCAGAATGACTTTCTGCTGATTGCCGCCGGAAAGCTTGCGCACCTCCTGCTGGCTGTCGACCATCTTGATATGCAACGCCTGACGATAGGTTTCGATTAGCTGGTCTTCCTTGCGGGTATTGACGAATCCGCCCCAGTGCAGCAGCGAAGAGAGACTGGAGAGCGAAATATTGTCGCGGATGGGCAACCCCAGCACCGCTCCCTCTTTTTTGCGATCTTCCGGCACCAGCGCAATGCCCTGCGCCAGCGCATGCCGCGGGTCGATGGGATGGTAAGGCCGGCCGTCGAGAATAAATTCGCCCGCCGCAAACGTATCGGCGCCGAACAGGCAGCGGGCGATCTCGGTGCGCCCCGCCCCCACCAGTCCGGCGATGCCCAGCACTTCCCCGGCATGGACCTGAAAGCTGATGTCCTTCAGGGCGATGCCGTGCGCGTCCAGCGGCGGCTTCTCGCGCGTCAATCCCTTTACCGAAAGGCGCACCGGTTTGTCCTGATGGTGGGTGGCGGTCGCCGGACGCCGGTTGAATACCACGTCGCGTCCGACCATCATGCGGATAATCTCCTTGACGTTGATATCCGCCACGTTGCCCGAACCGGTATAGCGTCCGTCCTGCAACACGGTGAAACGATCGCAGAGCTGAAACACCTCATGCAGGCGATGCGTCACATAAATAACGCTGACGCCGCGCCCTTTCAGTTCGCGCACCACGCGGTGCAGGCTCTCCACTTCGCTGTCGCTGAGCGCCGCGGAGGGCTCATCCATCACGATCAGCCGGGCGTTGAGCGTCAGCGCCCTGGCGATCTCCACCATCTGCTGTTGCGCCACGCTTAGCCGCGCCACCTGGGTCGTCGGGGCGATATTCAGTTGCAGATAGTCCAGAACGGCTTTGGCCTCCTCGTTCACCGCCGCCGCGTCGACCAACAGACCGCCGCGCCGCGGTTCGCGGCCGAGAAACATGTTTTCCGCCACGCTCATATTCGGCAGCAGGTTAAATTCCTGGTAAATGGTCACAATGCCCTGGTTCTGCCGCTCCACCGGCGTGTCCTGCACCGACAGCGCCCGGCCGTCGAACCAGATATCGCCGCTGGTCTGCGGCTGCGCGCCCGCCAGCGCTTTCAGCAGCGTCGATTTACCCGCGCCGTTTTCCCCCAGCAGGGCATGGATCTCCCCCGGCAGCACCGTCAGCTGTACTTTGCTCAACGCCCATACGCCGGAAAAACTCTTGGCCAGATCGGTAACGTTCAGTAAGGGTTCTGTCATCGCCATCCTCCTTGCTTCAGGCCGCCCGCGGACGGCCTGCTGTATACCGGTGGTTTACTTGCCGGCTTCACCGATGCGCTCCGCATCATTCAGGTTATCTTTGGTGATCATCGTCGGCTGATAGTCGGCCCCGGTGATGGGCGCCTGGTTACGGATATTGTTGGTCAACTGGGTCAAGGCGGTGGTGACGGCATAGCCCGGACGCTGGTCGGCGGTCACCGCCAGCCAGCCGTCGCGCACGCGGGCCAGCGCTTCCGGCACGGCGTCAAAACCCGTCACCACTACCTCGCCGGGCTTCAGCCCCTGCCCCTGCAACGCTTCAATCGCCCCCAACGCCATATCGTCATTGGCGGAGAGGATCACCTGCGGGCGCTTGGGCAACGACGGCAGCACGCTCTCCACAATCCGCATCCCTTCGGAGCGCATCCAGTTGCCGGTTTGATCGGCGACGATCTTGTACTTGTCGCCTCCTTCCTTCAGGCTTTCGCGAATTCCCTGGGTACGTTCGATATTCGAGGAGGAGCCCGGCTGCCCGGTGAGCAGCACGATGTCGGCGCCGTCCGGGAAGCGCGCTTTCACATATTCGGCGATGGCCCGGCCGCCCTGGTAGTTATTGGCGCCGAAATGCGGCACCGGCACGTCGGTTTTCACCGAGCGATCCAGGGTGACCACCGGCAGCTCCGCCTGCTGTATTTCGGTGACGGCGCTGGAGACCGCATTGACATCGTTGGGAGAGACCACAAATCCCTTTGCGCCGCGGGTGATGGCATTTTCCAGGTCGGCGGCCTGTTTCGGAGAGCTGCCCTGGCTGTCGAGCACCTGCAGGTTCACCTCCAGATCCCTGGCGGCTTTGACCGCCGTACGCTGCATATGCACCTCAAACGGCATGGCGAGGTTGGGAGTACTGAAAACGATCGGCTCGTTTTTGGCCTGAGCGAACCCGGCCAGGCCGAGCGCCAGGAAGAGAGCGGTAACGTTGGTTAGCTTTTTCATGGTCTGTTCTCTGCATGGTTATGGTGTAGGGGTGTTGATTGCAGGTAAGGTTACAGCCTGATTTCTTTGCCCTGAGCCAGCGACTCAAAGGCTTTATCCGCCAGATAGAGCGCCCGTTCGCCGTCGGCGCCGCTGCACTCCGGCGGCACGCGCCCATTGAGCACCGCAACAAAATGCGACCACTCGGCGGCATAGGCCTCGCGGTAGCGTTGCAAAAAGAAATATTCGGGTTTCGCCGCCAGACAGCCGTCGTCGGTCCATTGCTGCACCGCGTTTTCACGGATATTGCCCGCGCTCAGCACGCCTTTGGCGCCGTGCAATTCAAGGCGCTGGTCGTAGCCGTAACCGGAACGGCGGCTGTTGACGATGGTCGCCATGGCGCCCGAGGCAAATTTCAGCACCACAAACGCCGTATCGATATCGCCCTCTTTGCCGATCGCCGGATCGACCAGATTACTGCCCTGGGCAAATACCGACACCGGTTCTTCGCCCATGATGAAGCGCGCCATATCGAAATCGTGGATGGTCATGTCGCGGAACAGGCCGCCGGATACGCGCACATACTCCGCCGGCGGCGGCAGCGGGTCGCGGGAGATGATCAGCAACGACTCCGCCTTGCCGATCCGCCCTTCCGCGGCCAGCGTTTTGACGCGCCGGAACTGGGGGTCGTAGCGGCGGTTAAAGCCGATAAACAGCGGCACCTGCTGCTGCTCCACCACCGTCAGGCAATCACGGACGCGGGCGATATCCAGATGGACCGGTTTTTCACAGAAGATGGCCTTGCCGCTTTTCGCGGCCAGCTCAATCAGGTCGGCGTGGGTATCCGTCGCCGAAGCGATCAGCACCGCGTCCACCGCAGGGTCGCTCATCACGGCTTCCACCGTCTGGATGCCGGCGTGATATTTATCGGCTAACGCTTTGGCATTTTGCACATTGGGATCGACCACGGCATAAAGGCGGGTTTCCGGATGTTGCGTAATGTTCACCGCATGGACCTGGCCGATACGGCCGGCACCCAATAAGGCAATGTTAAACATAGATGCTCCCCTGATACCTGAGTATCTCGTGCATGGTTAGGTGTGGGCAGGAAGGCGGGAAGATACGGCATGACCCATGCCCTCCATCGTGCTTTTTTACCGCTAACGCTGATGTGTGAAATTAAAGCAAATAAAACATTTATTTCAATTTTAAAGAAACTGGAAATTATGTTTTTGAGCACCAGTTAACATTTTCTTGACACGCGAGGGTGTTTTTGTAATCAAAATCACACAATAGTTGAGAGAAAAAAACAAAAAGAGGCGATAAAGCGCGCAACATGCAAGGAAGTGGATAAAACGTGGAATCAATGAAAATGAAACATATGTTTCAAAAAAAATAATTACACTGCCAACGATTGCTGACAGTGTAAGGGCCGTGGTCATCCCCGAATGCCCTCCGTCACGTCATGCCCGCGAAAGCGGGCATCTCAGGCGACACCGAGTCGTCTGGTAGGGCAGATCCCCGCCTGCGCGGGGATGACGGGGATGTCTGCGCGAACGGCGGGGGACATCCGTGCCCCCCTCCGTCATGCCCGCGAAAGCGGGCATCTCAGGCGACACCGAGTCGTCTGGTAGGGCAGATCCCCGCCTGCGCGGGGATGACGGGGATATCTGCGCGAACGACGGGGGATATCCGCGCCCCCCTCCGTCATGCCCGCGAAAGCGGGCATCTCAGGCGACACCGAGTCGTCTGGTAGGGCAGATCCCCGCCTGCGCGGGGATGACGGGGATGTCTGAGTGTAACTACGATCGGAACGCTTAATACTGCCGCGCCGAGGCCAGCTTCCTGCGGATCTGCGCCGCCGCCTCCTCAATCTCCGGGGAGTCGGCCACCTGCGCCGTGCCGGTGCGCCACCAGGCGTCGTAACCGTGGGTCATGGTTTTGGGCAGGACTTTAATGTCCAGCAGCGTCGGCCCCGGATGTTCCCGCGACGCCGCCAGCGCCTGCAACAGCGACGCTTCGTCGTGCACCCGCCACGCCCGGCAACCGTAGCTTTCGGCGTTTTTGGCGAAATCCACCGCCACCAGCGGGCCGTTCAGCAAGCCCGATTCCGCGCTGCGCCGGCGATTCTCGGTACAGAAGCTGCCCATTCCCTGGCTTATTTGCAGGTTGTTGATACAGCCAAACCCGGCGTTGTCGAACAGCAGCACGGTTACCTTTATTCCCTCCTGCACCGCGGTCTGCAACTCGGTATGCAGCATCAGATACGAGCCGTCCCCCGCCATCGCATACACCGGCCGATGCGGGGCGGCCAGACGCGCGCCGACCGCCGCCGCGATCTCATACCCCATACAGGAGTAGCCATACTCCAGATGGTAGCCGTCCGGCGTTTTTACCTGCCACAGGCGCTGCAGGTCGCCCGGCAGCGAACCGGCGGCGCCGACGACAATGGCGTCGTCCTCCAGCTCTTGATTCAGCAGCCCCAATACCCTGGTCTGCGTCAGATGGGTGCCGAGCGCCGCCCGGTATTCATCCAGCTCGCTCTCCAGCCGGTCGGCGACCTCCGGCACAAACCTCCCTTCGTCGCGCGTCGCGCCCAGGCGCCGCAGCTCCGCCTCCCAGGCGGTCCGCGCCGCGTCGATTTCCTGGCGATAGCGGCTACGGTAGCCCTCCGCCGCCAGACGTTGCGACAACAGCTGCAACCCCACGCGCGCATCGGCAATCAGCGGGACGGCATCCAGCTTCAGCGCATCGAACTCGGCGACGTTAAGCAGCAGAAACTCCACCTCGGGATGCTGGAACAGCGATTTTGAGGCGGTGGTAAAGTCGGTCAAGCGCGTGCCGACGCCGATAACCAGATCCGCTTCCCGCGCCAGCTGATTTGCCGCCAGCCCGCCGGTGACCCCGATGCCGCCGCAATTCAGCGGATGGGATGAGACTATCGCCCCTTTACCCGCCTGCGTTTCCCCGAAAGGAATGGCGAACCGCTCGGCAAATTGCTGCAACGCCTGGTACGCCCCGGAATAACGCACGCCCCCGCCGCAAATCAGCAGCGGCCGCCCTTTGCGGCGGATCAGCTCCACGGCCTCTTCCAGCCGGACGGGGTCGGGCGGACGACGCTCAAGATGATGGACCCGCTTGCGGAAAAACGAGGCCGGATAATCCCAGGCCTCGCCCTGTACGTCCTGAGGCAGGCACAGCGTTACCGCGCCGGTATCGGCGGGATCGGTAAGCACCCGCATGGCATTGATCAGCGCGCTCATCAACTGTTCCGGCCGGTTGATGCGATCCCAGTAGCGGGACACCGGTTTGAAGCAGTCGTTGGTGCTGACGGAAACGTCATGGTACTGCTCGACCTGCTGCAGGACCGGGTCCGGCTGGCGGCAGGCGAACAGATCCCCCGGCAACAGCAGCAGCGGGATGCGGTTTGCCGTGGCGGTCGCCGCCGCCGTCACCATATTCGCCGCCCCCGGCCCCACCGACGAGGTCACCGCGTAGATTTTGCGGCGCTTATGCTGCTTGGCGAAACCGATGGCGATATGCGCCATCCCCTGCTCGCTGCATCCCTGATGCACCCGGAGATGTCCGGCGTCCTGTTCCAGCGCCTGACCGATGCCCAGCACGTTGCCGTGGCCGAAAATGGTCATCACGCCCTGCACAAAAGGCGCTTCCTCGCCATCCACGCTGATATATTGCTGATTGAGAAAGCGAACCAGCGCCTGCGCCATCGTCATTCGTTGCGTATCCATCATTTTGCTCCCGCAAAGAAAGTAAGCCGGAGTCACTCCAGCGTCGGCATAATAAAACTGCTGGCGTGCTGCTCCAGACGAACGCTGGCCGGCCAACGGCTGGTAACGGTTTTCATCCGGGTATAAAAGCGTACGCCGTCGTTGCCGTGTACGTTCAGCGGCCCGAAGATGGAGCGTTTCCAGCCGCCAAAGCTGTGGAACGCCATCGGAACCGGGATCGGCACGTTAATGCCCACCATGCCGGCCTGCACATCCTCGCTGAACTGGCGGGCGGTCTCGCCGTCGCGGGTGAAAATCGCCGTGCCGTTGCCGTATTCGTGGCTGTTGATCAGCGTCAGCGCCGTCTGGTAGTCCGGCACTCTGACCACCGACAGCACCGGACCGAAAATCTCTTCACGATAAATTTTCATCTCCGGCGTAACGCCGTCAAACAGCGTCGGGCCGATAAAATACCCCTGGTGATGACCGTTCACCGCCAGCGCGCGGCCGTCCACCCGCAGCGCCGCCCCCTGATCCACGCCGCTTTGAATATAGTCGGCGATTTTAGCCTTATGCTGGGCGCTGATTACCGGCCCCATTTCGTTTTCCTCTCCTTCAACCAGGCCCGGCCCCACGCGCATAGCGGCGATCTGTTTTTCCAGCCGACGGCACAGCGCCTCCGCGCTATCATCCCCCACCGCCACCACCACCGACAGCGCCATGCAACGCTCGCCCGCCGCGCCATAGGCGGCGCCCATAATGGCGCTGGCGGCCATCTCCATGTCGGCGTCGGGCATCAGGATGCAGTGGTTCTTCGCCCCGCCCAGCGCCTGACATCGCTTACCGTGCGCGCTGGCGGTTTGATAGATATATTCCGCCACCGGAGTCGAACCGACAAAACTCACCGCCTGTACGCGAGGGTCGGTCAACAGCGCGTCCACCGCCTCCTTGTCGCCCTGAACCACGTTGAATACCCCGTCCGGCAGGCCGGCCTCTTTCAGCAGTTGCGCCAGCAGCAACGACAGAGAAGGATCCTTTTCGGAAGGTTTGAGGACGAAGGTGTTGCCGGCGGCCAACGCGATAGGGAACATCCACATCGGCACCATCGCCGGGAAATTGAACGGCGTGATGCCGGCGCACACCCCCAGCGGCTGCATCAGCGAGTGGCTGTCGACGCCGCTTCCCACATTGGCGGAATGTTCGCCTTTTTGCAGATGCGGAATGCCGCAGGCGAACTCCACCACTTCCAGCCCGCGGGTGATTTCGCCCACCGCATCGGAATAGACCTTGCCGTGCTCCTGGGATATCTGCCGTGCCAGCGTATCCATATTTTCTTCCAGCAGCGCCTTAAAGCGGAAAATAATGCGCGCGCGGCGCAGCGGCGAGAACTTGGACCATGCCGGGAACGCCGCCGCAGCGGCGCCGATCGCCTGCTTCACTTCCTCGGCGCCGCTCATGGCGACCTGACGAATCTGTTCGCCCGTGGCCGGGTTATAAACCGGGGCAACACGTTGACTGCGGCTGGGGGTCACGGCCCCGGAAATGAAGTTGGATACGGTTTCCATGTTTATACCTCGATGGGTTTCAAGAAGGACAAATCGCGGATGTCGGCTTACAGTATATGAAATAAACATTCCATTTTATTTAAAAACAAAATAAATATTGATTATTGTGATCTGCTGCGGATTTTTATGTAAACTTGAAGTCTCGGGTTTGGATTAGATATAGAGATGCGTTCCATCCGCAAACGGCCGCCTGGCATTGAACCGTACGTTCTATTTCCACCGCCGCGAATGAAAAATACGTTTGAAATAACAGGGTAACTTACTAGAATCGAGCAAGAAGAGCCTATTTGGGATAGGTCTCGGGAGAATATTACATATGCCCATGGCGACCAACCTGAGAGAGTTACAGGAACAGATCCGCGAGCGGTACGACAGGTTAAGTAAACGACTACAGCAGGTGGCGCGCTATGTGCTTGATAACACCAATAGCATCGCGTTCGATACCGTCGCGGTGATCGCTGAACGGGCGGAGGTTCCGCCTTCGACGCTGATCCGCTTTGCCAACGCCTTTGATTTCAGCGGATTCAACGAAATGAAACAGCTGTTCCGTATGAATCTGGTGGAAGAAACCGCCAGCTATACCGATCGGGCGCGGCTATTTCGCGCCATGGAAAACGAGTCGGTGCCGGAAACGCCGCGTGATATCCTGCACGAATTCGCCCGTTCAAACGCCCAGGCGATGCAGCAGCTGGCGGCCCGCACGCCGCAAGAGGATCTGCAAAAAGCCGTGGATTTGCTGGCCAATGCGCAAACGATATACGTGGTCGGGCTACGGCGTTCATTCAGCGTGGCGACCTATCTGACCTACGCGCTGAGCCATCTGGAAAGCAACCCGGTGCTGGTCAACGGTCTGGGGGGCATGTTCCGCGAACAGCTCAGCCGGGTGGATGAAAAAGATATTGTGGTTTCCATCAGCTTTTCGCCCTACTCGCAGGAAACCGTGATGGTCAGCGAAATGGCGGCCAAAGCCGGCGCCCGGCAGATTGTGATTACCGACAGCCAGATCAGCCCGCTGGCCACCCTTAGCGACGTCTGCTTTGTGGTCAAGGAAGCGCAGGTGGACGCGTTTCGTTCCCAATCCGCCACTCTGTGTCTGGTGCAGTCGCTGATGGTGTCGCTGGCTTATCGACAGGGCAACGGCGCGAAGCACGTGGAAGAAAACCCGCAGCGCAGTTTGCCCTGAGCCACCGTTCTCGGACATAGCGCATGTGGTTATGTCCGTTAAGGGGATATCGGCTAAACGGATATCCCCCGGTAAACGCGATCCCTTAAAAACCGTAGCGGATCGCATCCTTGCTTTGCTGCATAAGAGCATCGATTTTATTCGCATAGCGCTCGGCCCCACCGTTATCGCCCGACTGCGCACATGCGCGCCGCTTGGCGTTGTAGGCTTTCATCAGTTGGGCCTGGGCGAATCCCGGTTTGCCATAGCACGCCACGCTTTTTTCCCAACAGAGAATAGCGCCGTCGGCATCATTCTGTTCAAGCCGTTTTTCCCCCAGCGCATTCAGCGCATTGGCGCATTCCCGCGCGCTCAGCCCCTGTTGCAGAATCTCTTCTATCTCCGTGACCATATGCCCTCCCGTCGTGGTTAGTGGAAAAAGTTAAGAATATAACCAAATACCAGCCCGACGCTGATGACGTCCGAGTCGCTGAACGTCACGTTGGCCAAACCGTACTGCCCCAGCAGCGGTAGCAATAACGCGGGCAGCAGCGTAATAAACAGCCCGTGGAAAACCCCGCCGATAATGGCGCCGCGTCGCCCGCCCACTGCATTGGCGAAGATGCCCGCCGTACCGCCGGCGAAGAAGTTGGTCAACATGCCGGGCAAGATCATCGCCAGCCCGACGGTCGGGAACAGAAACATGCCAATCACCGCCCCGACGGTGGTGGAAATAAAACCGATAATCACCGCATTTGGCGCGTAGGGAAACAGCACCGGGCAGTCCAGCGCCGGTACCGCATTCGGTACGATGCGCAGAGCGATACCGCGGAACGCGGGAACGATTTCCGCCAGCAGCAGGCGCACACCGGCCAACAGCACATAGACGCCGACCACGAACTGGATCGACTGTATAAAGGTATAAACCAGGTAGTTAACGCCATCGGAGTAAGTCGCCACCACCTCAGGACCGGCGGCAATCGCCGGGATAATGTAAATGGGGATCATCACCACCATCATCGACAGGTAGGTATCCTGCAGAAAGGAGAAGGCCTGCGGCAATTCCAGATCTTCCGTGCTTTTGCTGGCGTCGCCGGTTATTTTCGCCACCCCGGCCTGTACCACATAGCCGATGGTGCAAAAATGTCCCAGCGCGATATCATCCCCGCCGGTAATCTTGCGTACGATAGGCTGCGCCAATGCGGGCATCAATACCGCCATCACGCCGGCGATAACTCCACCCAGCAGAATAAGCTCCGCGCCGCGCAGCCCGCCCATATAACCAATAACCGAGCATACCGTCGCCATCCACAGTGAAGCCTGCCCGGTTAAAAAGATATATTTATAACTGGTAAAACGCGCAATGGCGATATTAACAACAAAAGCAATCACCATAATCAATGCGGTTTCCCGCCCCAGCGTTTGCTGAGCTATACCGGCAATCGCGCCGACGTCGGTCACCACACCGCGCATATTGAACCCTTTCTGAAAAATATCCCCCAGAAATGTCAATGTACCGACGATGATATTGGCTCCGGCCAGCAATACCAAAAAACCCAACAACGTTTTTAATGTTCCGGTTATTACCTGACCCGGATTTTTCTTTAATGCAATCAACCCGATCATGGCGATTAATGATACCAATATTGAAGCCTGACCGAGCACATCATGAACAATAAAATTTAGGAAAGACATAATAGCCCCCTGTTTTATCTCACAGTAAACGGATAAATAAAAAAATTTAAAACTAAATAAGATAGCCTTTTTCTTTCAATATTGGCTCAAGCTTTATTTTTATCTCATTTTTATCAACAAGTCTTTTCAGATAAATAACGGTCGCATTTATGGTGTAATGCTGAAACTGCGATCGAAAATTCTCACCGGTCATAATAATATCTGCCCGCGAAGAGGTCGCGCTGGAGATATCACAATGCGATAAGTCGGCTTCAACACCCAGATCTTTCAGGGCTGACTCAATACTCATCTCACAGGCAAAACTACTGCCCAGCCCGGCCCCGCATACTGCAAGAATCGATAATTTTTTCATTACTATTTCCTCGGTTGATCGGCTGTCATTTGCGCGCCGTCATGCGCGGACCGTATGGCATATCCTTCTGATCACCTGCGGCAAACTGACGTTAACGACCGATCCTGGATATCGTTCGGAAGACCATACTGATCGGCGGGACAGCGATCCGCTCAAGGATTCAGAATGGGCGAATTATTTCCAATACCTCACGTTCATTTCCGGCGTTTTTTAGCCTGTCGATAGTCTTTTCCTCACCAAATAATGCTGAAAGGCTGGCGATCATTTCAATATGGGAATGGCTGTCAATAGCCGCCAGGGCAAAAATAACGTAGACAGGATCGTTATCCGGACTACCAAAGTTGACGCCTTCTGAAATAATCAGCAGCGAAAGCGCCGTTTTAATTACTCCATCTTCAGGTCGGGAGTGAGGCATGGCAATGCCTTCTCCCAGAACATAATAAGGGCCGATCTCTTCGTGCATCGCATAAATAGCGTTGAGATAATGCTCTTCAACCGAACCATTATCAATCATCGGTTGAACGGCCAGCTTAACCGCCTGCCGCCAATCATTAACGCTGGTTAATACTTTAAGATTGGTTTCATTAATCCAGTCAGTTAACATAGTTGTCCTTATCCATAACACATATGTTACCTAAATATACTTTCCGAATAATTTAAAAAACGTGATCCACTTTAATTATTTGGATCTGATTTTCTAAAACCACACTATAAAAACGCCAAATAAAAAATAATTAGATGAATAAGTCCGTGCTGACAATGAAAATCAATCAGTTGCTATTATTTATTCCTTGAGTACTCTTTAAGATATTTCCTAATATCATTTTTAGTGTGGGTTTTAATTAATATCAGATTCCGATAATGCCTCCTTAATCCATAGGGTTAATTTTTCAATATCCGCGAATCTTGTCTGATCGACAATAAACAGAGGACCTAATTTCATCGGTTCGGCCCGCTTAGCCAGTTCAATCAGCTCAGGGAGATACTCCGCGCCGGGGTGTCCGGGTAAACGCTCAGCCAAACGCACTTTATAACGCTGCGCGGCGAGTTCGCCGGGGATCTGACACCAGACTTCGGCGAGACGCGTCACCCCTGCTTCCGTCAGACAAGCCTGCAAGCGTTCCTTAGGCTGAAAACCAAACCAGGCATCAATAATAAACGTATTCCCGGGCGGCGCGTTGGCCACCAATGACCAGATAGCCTGGTAACTCGCGATGCCAAGCAGGCGGTTAAATTGGCGATCCACATTTGGAATATGTTGCAGAAACGGGTTTTTAATGCTGTCCAATGACAAAATCGGCCAGCCTGTCGCGGTCGCCAGCGCGTCGCTGATGCGGCTCTTCCCCGACGCGGGAATACCGTTAACCAGCACAACGCCTTTTCCACTCCGTTCCGCAAATGGTTTAGACATGATTCACCCGTTCAGATGTTTGCCGTTCACCCTGCCGGGGCTGGTGAAAATATTGGCCGATCACCGTCTGAATCTCTTTCAGTCGGGGAACCGCCAGCGCTTGCAGTTTTTCACGGGTTACCGTGCGATCCAACGAAATACAATCTTTCCACAGCGCCCGTCCGGCAATCACCCCCGACGCGCCATTGCGCATCGCATCCGCCACCTGGGTTAAAAAGGTGGCGTGATCGACCCCGGCCGAGAGTACCGCCCACGGCACCTCGCCGGCAAGCCTGGTGATCTCGGCACAGGCCTGCGCCGAACCGGGGTAAGGAATCTTCAGTACTTTCGCGCCGCATTGCAGCGAGATTTTGGCACCTTCATAGATCAGCGACGGAACCTTGCTGTGATACTCTTCATCCGTTTCATCTCTAAGCTGGTAGGTGAGAAATTCAACCACCAGCAAGAGATCTTCGCGGGCAAAATCCTCAATGCACTGGCGCAGAATAGCAATGTTGTGCGTATTCGCCTGCGGCCGGTCGGCACGCAGATAGACCATAATCTTACCGCCGTTGCCGCCGAGTTCCCGCACGCGACGGGCATTGATCCCCTCCACCAGCCGCGAGAGACGATAGCCCTCCTCAGAGAGGTCCCAGCCGGATGCATCAAGCCCGATCAGCAACGCGGTATCGCGCGCGATGATACCGTCATCCACCAGCTCTGGAACAGCACAAACCGGATCGACCAACACGCAGGAAGCCTGACTGGCAAGATAGCGGGTAATGTCCGCCTTGATCTCCCCTAACTGCCGCTCAGAAATTCCCGCCTGCCGATCGAGACTGGAGGAAAGCAGACTGCGCATCGCACCGCGCTGATCGCAGGCGATGACCAACATGGCGCCATTGCTACCACAGATTTGCTGATAACCCCGTAATTCGGACGTGGACATACGTGACATTGAGTTCTCCTCGGTGTGCATCTTCGTCGATGAAAAATAGCCTTAATGCCCGGCGTTGAACCCTTCAACATGCTGTCCTGTCAGGATTTTCAGCCGTGAGTACCGATTGCAATTTCACTGGTGTTGCGCAATAATTCTCCAATCGGCAAACTGAGTGTAATACATTGCAGAAAGGAATTTCAAGCTGAAAGAACATCTTTTACCAGACGTTGCGACAACGCGCGCGATGATGCATATGGTCGCGAAGCTGCACTACCAGTCAGATATGTCGCAGGTTGATATTGCGAAAAAGCTGGGCGTATCCACCGCTACCATTTCACGCCTGTTAAATAAGGCGCGGGCGGCCGGGATTGTGCGTATTGAGGTTATTGAACTCACCTCGCCGGAAGAGATCACCGCCGATCTAATCCAGCATCTGGGGCTGAAAAACGCAGCCGTGGTTGAACCTCCGCCAACCAACGTGCTTGGCGCGCTGGCGACCCCGCTTGCCGGTTTATTGCAGCAGGCGGATATCTCCGCGGGCGCCATCATAGGCATTGGCTGGGGACGCGCGGTCAGGGAGGTCACTCTGGCCGGAATGCCTGCTCTGCCAGGCGTGCTGACCGTGGCGCTGAACGGCGGCATGCAGCAGGCGGCGGCGCATTTTCAAATCAATGAGTTTGTTCGCCAGGCGGCGGAACAGATGGGAGGAACGCCGCATTTCCTGCATGCGCCTTATATCTCGTCAGCTGAACTGCGCGATGCATTCCTCTGCGACCCCAGCGTTCAGCAGATCGCCTCGCTGTGGGATAAGCTCGATGTGGCGATTGTCGGCGTTGGCCTGACCCACGCGCCTCATCCTTCAGAAGTCACCACTGCGACACCGGATGAGCAGGCTTTAAGCCAGGCGGCGGGCGACGTATTGCGCCATTACGTCACCGAATCGGGCGAGATCCTACACTGGGAAGGGGAAGACCGCATGATTGCCGCGTCTCCGCAGCAATTGCGCCGCACGCCCCTCAGCATTGGCGTTGCCGCCACGCCGGAAAAGGCTGCCGGGATTATCGGCGCAGTACGATCGGGAATGATTAATGCGCTGGTCACCGATGTAAAAACCGCTCAGGCGATTCTGGATCGGCTGTTGGTGGAAGAATAACGGCGTAATGCACGATTCAGCGCATTACGCCGCCTTAACCTACGGATATCAGCCGGCAATAAATAACCGCCGCGGAGCCTGGGTCAAGCGGACATGCCCCTGCTGCGTAATGGCGATGGTTTCGCTGAACGCCAGCCCCTCGGCATAGATATACATATGAAAAACCATTCCGGCTTTCAGGCGCCACTGCGCATTGGGTAAAAAGACGCGGCTGAAATCGCTGGTACGGGGCGTGGAAAGCGGATAATAGCCCAGGGTATATCCCGTAATACCGACGTAATCCTCCCGCAGTCCGGCGGCCAGCACGGCGTTGCGCGCCAGCGCATCTATATCCTTAGCCACGGCGCCCGGCCGCATGGCTGCGAACTGGGCGTCCTGAATGGCGATCAGCTGCTGCGCTATCTCCTGCTGCCGGGGCGATGCCCGACCGATAATCGCCGGACGCATCAGTCGGGCGCTGTAACCATGCAGAACAGGTAATAATTCCATATGGACAATATCTTCCGCCGCCAAGGGCCGGTGATGCAAATTGCCGTGCAAAAAACTGTTCCCCACGCCGGTGGTGATAATACCGTAACGGCCTGAGTCCAACCCATGCTGCATAAACACCTGATGAACGATAGTCGCCGCATCGCGTTCGGTTTTCCCTATGCTTAAACCAGCGACAGCGGCGGACAGCGCGAGATCCCCGACTCTGGCCGCCTCGGCGATATAGCCAATTTCCCGTTCTGTTTTGCACTCCCGCAATTGCTCCAGAACGCCGGAAAAATCGCGCAAAGGCCGGGAAGGGAAACGGCTTTGCAGGCGATTAAAGCGCGCCACCGTCATACAATAAGAGTCAAAATCCACGCCAATATTCTGTTTATTCCAGCCGCGCTCGACAATCGTGCCGATAATCACTTCTATGGGATCTTGCCAGTCGGCAAAGGTTACAGTATCCGTTATCCAGCTATTTTCCTGAAAGGTATGCTCATCCATCGCCCGGTATATCATTACCGCATCGCCCTCCAGCGGTAATAAACAGGCGCGATACATATTTTCGGAAATGCTGAATCCGGTCAGATAAAATAAAAACTCCGTCTGATCAACCAATAGCAGACCGATATCTTTATCCCGCATATAAGCGCGTATTTTTTCTACCCGTTGTCGATATTCCTGCCGTGTAAAAACCAGCGTTTCATCACTCTTCATTTTATTTCTCCCCGGGAAATATTCACAATGTCGCTATCGTTGTTTTGTTAGCCAATTCGCCGTCAGTAGCGTGATTATGGTAATCAGAACCAGTAATACGCTCACCGCCGCAATGGTCGGATCGAGCTGGAATTGCACGCTGTTCCATATGCGCACGGACAGTGTCTGCGCTTCATTACCCGCCATAAACATGGCGATTAACAATTCGTCAAAAGAGCTGAGAAAAGAGAAAATCGCGGCTGATATCATGCCGGGCGCCGCCAGTGGAAAAGTAATGCGCCGAAACACGGTGAAGTTGCCGGCGCCGAGGCTCATCGCCGAATACTCAAGCTGGCTGTCTATGCCCTGTAAGGTGGAGGAGATAATAATCGTCGCAATAGGTAATGAAATAATGGTATGGCCGATAATAATCGCACTGATGCTATTAAATATATCGACAGAGGAAAAGAAAAAGAACAATGAGAGCGCCGCGATAATATTAGGGACGATCAACGGCAGCAAAACCAGCACATAGATAATCTTCTTCCCGCTAAAGCGGTAGCGAACCAATGCCAGCGCCAGCAGCAGGCTTAATAGCATCGCCAGCAAAGTTGACATAATGGCGATGCGAAAACTCAGCCACAACGAATCCAGCCAGGCTGAATCGGTCAGCACTTTTTCCACCCAGCGCAGAGAAAATCCTCCGGGGGGAAACGTCAAATAGGCCGACGGACTCAACGCCAAAGGGAAAATAATAATAATGGGCAACGCCAGAAATAACAGCACCAATAGCGCCATGATCAGCGAAAACAGCCCCGGTCTGCCGGTATTCATCGTTTTGCCTCAAACAGCTGTTCCAGACCAATAAGCCGCTGATAAAGCCAGAATAACGCTAGCGTAACGATCAGTAATACCGAGGAGAGCGCGGAGCCGAATCCCCAGTCGAAATAGGTCTCTATCTGGCTTTCAATCACCATCGAAATCATTGTCTGCTGCGGACCGCCCATCAGCGCAGGGGTAATGAAAAAGCCAAGCGACAGAATGAATACCAGCAACCCGCCCGCAGCGACGCCCGGTAAAGAGAGGGGAACAATAATTCGCCAAAAAGCGCGGCGGCGTGAAGCGCCCAGGCTTTCCGCCGCGCTCAGCAAACCAAGATCAATGCCGCGCATCACGCTGTAAAGCGCCAGAATCATATAAGGCAGCAGGATATAGGTCATACCGATAAGTACCCCCGTTGAGGTATACATCAGTTTTAGCGGCTCGGTGATTAGCCCCGCGACGATCAACAGCTGGTTCACGATGCCTTCCGCCCCCAGCAGCACCATCCAGGCATAGGTGCGCACCAGCACGCTGGTAAAATAAGGAATAATCACCACAATCAGAAAGATATTCGCCGTGCGCGGTTTCAGCGTCGCCAGCACCCAGGCCAACGGATAGCCCAGCAGCAGCGTGCTCAACGTTACCCACAGGGATATGCGCAGGGTGATCCACAAAACGTTTATCCAGACGGGCTCATGGATAATGCGCAGGTAGTGTCGCCAGGTAAAATCCGGGCTGTAGAGGCTGACGCTTAGCATGTTGAGCAGCGGGTAGAGAAAGAACGCCAGCAGCGCCAGCAACGACGGCGCCAACAGCAGCCAGGGCTTCCAGCTTCTTCGCTCCGGCAGAGAGAGGTTCATTGCCGTTGCTCCCCGGCGATGAGCCACAGGCTTTCCGGCTGCCAGCCGAGGGAAACGACCATTCCAGGGATTATCGCCTTTTCCAGATCGATGTTCTGGGCCTGAACCAGCAGCGCCGTGCCATCATTAAGCCGTACGGTCACTTTCACCGTATGCCCCAGATACAGTACATCGCTTATCACGGCGTTTAACGGCAGTTGATCCTCCGCCGCCAGACGAATTTTCTCCGGTCGTAATACCGCCAACACGCGCTGCCCGTATGACAGATGCTTGACGCCCCGCCCGCTTATCCGTTCGCCGCTGTCCAGCCTGAGGTCATATCCAGCGGCATTCACACCGTCGATATAACCGCCAATAAAATTGGATTGCCCGATAAATTCGGCGACCCAGCGGCTTTGCGGCTGTTCGTATAAGGATTGCGGCGTGTCTATTTGCGCAATCCGTCCGTCTTGCATCACCGCAATACGATCGGATAGCGTAAGCGCCTCCTCCTGATCGTGGGTAACAAACAGCACCGTGGAACCGCTTGAGGTATGCAGACGTTTCAGTTCCAGTTGCATATGCTCACGCAGTTTTTTGTCCAGCGCCCCCAGCGGTTCATCCATTAGCAGAGCCTGAGGCTCAAAAATCAGCGCCCTTGCCAGAGCAACCCGCTGTTGCTGCCCGCCGGATAGCTCGCGCGGCAGCCGGTGGCCTTTATCGGCCAGTTGCACCATCTCCAGCGCATCCGCCACTTTTTGCCTGATAACGTTCCCCGCGGCGCCGCGCATTTCCAGCGGAAAAGCCAGATTGCGGAAAACCGAGAGATGGGGAAATAAGGCGTAGTTCTGAAACACCACGCCCAGGTTCCGTTTGGCGGGAGGAAGATGCGTCACATCCCTACCGCCGATCAGGATCCGCCCTTTGCTGGGGGCGGTAAAACCGCCGACCATCATCAGCGTGGTGGTTTTTCCCGATCCGCTGGCCCCCAGCAGAGTGACAAACTCCCCGGGTTCAACGGTCAGATTCAGATTATCTACTGCGGCCGTGTGGCCAAAACGCCGGGTCAGCCCTTCCAGATGAAGCTCCGCTCCCGCTTTCAATTGGCCGGAGCGAAGCGATAGATTGGCAACACTCATTAAGCCTGACCCAAAATCCAGGGCTGCCACACTTTCCCCACACGTTCCAGATTATCCGACCACCACTGCGCATCCTGCACAAAGGTGTCTGCAAAATAGGCCGGGTTCGAGGGCAGTTTCGCCCGATCTTCAGGGCGGACGAAATCAAAGGCTTTTTTATTGGTCGGGCCATAGGCGATATACTGGGTAAGTTTGGCCTGAACCTCTGGCTGTAAGGCAAAGTCGATAAGCAGCTGGGCATTTTCCGGATTCGGCGCGCCTTTGACCACGCTCCAGTATTGCACCTGCTGTTTTGCCTGGTTCCACTCAATCGCCAGCGGCGCGCCTTGATCAATCAATGCCTGCGCTCTGCCATTCCACAGCGCGCCCAATACCGCGTCTTTGCGCTCCAGCAACTGCGCGGAGACCGCACCGGTGTCCCACCACTTTGAAACATTGGGCTTAATTTTATTTAAGGAGGCGAAAGCACGGTCGATATCGATAGGGTAAAGCTGCGATTTATCCACACCGTCGGCCAGCAGGGCAAATTCCAATTCCACAGAACCGGAACGCATATCCGCTAACGTCCGCGGGCCGGGGAAGCGTTTCACATCCCAGAACTCCGCCCAGCTTTTAGGGTGAGACCCGGCGCTGAAAACATCGGTGTTGTAGGCGATAACGGTGGCAAATAACAGATTGCCAATCATATTCGGATGACGAAGTTCCGGCAAAATATCATCCGGGTTACAGAATTTCATCGCCGAATAATCAATGGGGGCTAATGCTCCGGCTTTATCCAGGTTAATTTGTGCGATATCCGCTAAATCAAGAACATCAATACTTACCTGTCCAGATTTTACCATTGCCAGTATTTGCGCCGCCGTGGATGGCTGAATCTTTACATTAATTCCCGTAGCGGCAGTAAAGGGCTTATAAACTGCGATCTCCATCGCCTCCTGATAAGCGCCGCCCAGCCCCCGAACGATCACTTCCTGACCACCTTTGGCAAACACCAAAGGCACAGAGAAAGCGCCAAGAGCGACCCCGGCGCTGATAATAGAACTTTGTTTTATTAAACGACGACGTGCCGTATCTATACTGTCTGCCATTAAGTCCTGAATGGCAGACAGGCTCTCTCCTTTTGTATTACTCATACTCATTTTCCTTTGCAATTAGATAACGAAAACAACTCCTCTCTGGCATCAATGATATATTAAAAGTAGATACTATTTTTTATTTAATATTTTATTTATAAGTGTTTCCCTGGTGTTGTCATTTTTCCAATGACCGAGCAATTCCCAAGCCTTATCTGATTCCTGTAGTTTTTCTCTTACTTCTTCCGTATTCCGCACCACCATTTGTGACATTAACCAGTCAGCCATAATCAGCGTACCAATCTGCGACCACCAAGCCACCGGTGACGTGTTGCGTGCAATATAAAGCACTTCATCTGATTCACGTACTAAGGGTGAAGTCGACCGATCGGTCAGCGCAACGATATAGGCTCCTTGAATACGAGCAAGATGCATCATATCAATGGTATAAGGGATATACCGTTCATAACCGATGCCGATAAAAGCATCCTCGGCGCTAACGTTCCTGATACGATCGGCCACATCACCATGCCCAATATCAAATATCTCCGCATTTTTCAGCACGTTAAGCTGCATTGCCAGATAAGCGGCCATTGCATGCGTCGTACCGTGCGCCGTAACCCAAATCCGCCTGGCTGACACCAATTTGTCGGCAATGCGAGCGACGGTTTCTGACGGATTTAGCGCCGCAGTTTCATTGATTAACAAACCGGCATTGCTAAACACCTGCTCTTTTAATTCAGACTCGCTAGACGGCATTGGCGCCCATTGGAATGTCCCGCTAGCCCCTGTCCGCTCAATCAGCGCCTCTCCCAAATCTTCACGCAGATGCGCATAACCGCGATATCCCAACGCCCGGGAGAATCTTACTACCGCGGCGTCACTGACATTAATGGCGCCTGCCAACTGCCTGGCCGTCATAAAGGCGACTCGTTCTTTGTTTCTTTCAATATAACGAGCAATAAGCTGTTGCGCCGGAGTAAGACTTGAAAAACGATCACTAACCAATGCTGAGAAATTCATAAACCGTCCTGAATGATTCAGTTACTACAGTAAAGTGCAAACATGTTGTGTTTGCAACAATAAAATTAACTTTTTTGATGGATAAGGCAAAATATCATAAAAATCAATAATATAATATCAGTGTAAATATTCCTAAGCAAAACAATAAATAACCAGGGTGACTATATGTATAGGAGATTAATAGTTTCTTTGATATGAAAATCAATTGCGTCGCTAATATATAAATTAATAATACATTTCCTTATTAACTATTTATTCCGCTATCTGATAACAGCAGACAGTGAAGATGGCGCCTCCCATATAGCGTAGATGAATAACGCCAATCGACGATAAAAAACTTGCGGGAGAAAAAAACGCCGCTGGCGGCGGCCCGCCAGGGCGGAAGACAGGATGTTCTCCGTAACTATGTCGGCAGAACAATATGGCTGTCCGCCAGCTGTCCCATATTGTTATGCATCGCACAGGCCGCATCGATCAGATGCATGGCGATCGCCGCGCCGCTGCCTTCGCCGAGCCGCATGCCCAATTGCAGATAGGGTTCCAGTTGCAGATGACGCAGCGCGATTAGCGCGCCTTTTTCCGCGGAGAGATGGGAAGGGATCAGATAGTCACGCGCCTGCGGGGCGATACGGCAGGCGGCCAGCGCCGAGGCATAGGAGAGGAAGCCGTCCAGCACCACCGGCAGCCCGGACGCCGCCGCGCCCAGCATAACGCCCGCCATGCCCACCAGATCGAAACCGCCGATTTTTGCCAGCACGTCAATGCCGTCATGGGCGTTGGGCTGGTTAATGGTGATGGCGTCACGCACCACGGCCACTTTATGATGCAGTCGGTGATCGGGGAAATTGGCGCCGATGCCGACCACCCGTTGCGGATCGTTATCGGTCAATACGCTGATTATCGCCGCCGCCGGCGTGGTGTTCGCCATTCCCAGCTCGCCGACGCCAAACACCCGTACGCCCTCGGCCGCCTGCCGCATGGCCAACCGGGCGCAGTCGAGCAGCAAAGCTTCCGCCTGCGCCCGCGTCATCGCCGCGCCGCGGCGAATATTGCCGCTGCCGCGCTGTACCTTCATATTCACCACGCCCGGAATGGGATCGCCGTCAATGCCGACATCCACCACCTTGACTTCCGCGCCGGCGTTCGCCGCCAGCACGCACACGCCGGTAATGCCCTTGACCATATTGGCCGCCTGAATCGCCGTCACCGCGCGCGGCGAAATCGCCACCCCTTCGTGATAAACGCCGTGATCGGCGGCCATCACCATAATCTGTTTGCGGGCGACCTGATGCCCGGACAACCCGCGCATACCGGCGAGCTGGATAGCCAGTTGCTCCAGCCGGCCGAGGCTGCCCAAAGGCTTCAATAGGCCGTCAATCCTGACCGCCGCGCGGTTTATGGCGTCGCCGTCAAGCGGCGTAATTGCCTTAACCAGCTGTGAAAGAGGGTGTTGCGGGGAGAGTTGCATACTATTTTCTCGTTATTCAGTCTGCCATTGGGAGCGATGATTAAATGCCCGCAGCGTGACAAAGCCATCCTGCACGTCCAGCACGCTGTAGGCGCCTTGTTCAAAGGGAAAGTGCCACATCGCGGCGGGAGGCATTTTCAGCCACGTCGCCAGCAGCAGGCTTAGTACCCCCTGATGCGCGACAATCAGCTGATTATCCCCGGTTTTCTGCGTCAGCAATGTCTGCGCTACATGTTCCACCCGTTTTGCAAACGCCGGGAAAGACTCGCCGCCTGTGGGGCTCGCCTGTTGCCAGTCCGCCACCCAGGCCGCCCAGCCGTCCGTGTCCTCATGCTGCAAGTCGCGATGATGACGCATTTCCCAGTCGCCAAAATGCATCTCGTTCAGCGCGGCATCAGCCGCGGCCGCGATCTCCCGCGACGCCAGCACAATGGCGGCGGTATGCTTCGCCCGCAGCAACGCGCTGCTGACGGCGGACGAAAAAATAACTTCGTCCAGCCAGGCTGATACCCGCCGCGCCTGCTCCACGCCGCTATCCGTCAGCGCGATATCCGTCGAGCCGCAAAATACCCCGCTGAGGTTCGCCTCGGTCTGACCGTGTCTGACCAGAAATAGCCGCATCTTTTCCCCTTAATGTTTCGTCTGTCGCCGGTTTGCTCGCGGTGACGGATTTTCCGCGGTCACAGCAGGGCCAGTAAAAACGCCAGTTCGCCAAGCTCCGCCGCCGCGCCCAGCGTGTCGCCGGTTTGTCCGCCCAGCCGCCGGCGCAGGTAGACGCCCAGCAGCCAGACAAGAACCAGGGTGACGCCGAACGCCGTCAGCGCCTGGATATGGCCCAACAGCCCCACCAGCAACGCGCCGCCCAGCAGCGTCGCCAGCGCTTGTCCGCCGCTCACCCGGCCGATATACAGGTTCCCCAGCCCCTGCCCTTCCCGGGCGTAGCGCTGGCGGTACATCAGCAGCACAATGGCGCTGCGTCCCGCCACCGAAGCCGCCGTCAGCAGCGCCAGCATCGAGACGCCGCGCAGCGCCAGTTCGCTGACCACCAGCACCTTGGCCACCACGATAAAAATCAGCGCCAGTCCGCCGTTGGTGCCGAGCCGACTGTCGCGCATGATTTCCAGCATTTTTTCGCGCGGGCGGGCGGAAAACACCCCGTCGCAGGTATCCGCCAGACCGTCGAGATGGAAGCCGCCGGTAATCAGCGCCAGCGCCAGCACATAGCCCAGCGCGGCCAGCGGCACCCCGCTCCACGGCGTCAGCGCCATAAATACCGCGCCGGCGAGGCCGCCGACGATAAGGCCGATAACGGGAAAACCGACGATGCCCCGTACGTACTGCCGCATATCCAGCCCCTGGGTCCAGCGTTCAGGCACAGGAATCCGGGTCATAAATTGCAGCGTGGCGAGAAACAGACGCAGGCTCATTTGATTTTTACCTCAATCCCCGACACTACCAGATAGACCGCTTCGGCGGCGGCGGCCAGGCGCTGGTTAACCCGTCCGGCGATATCGCGGAAATGCCGCGCCAGCCGGTTTTCCGGCACGATGCCCATGCCCAGCTCGTTGGTGACCAGGTAGATCGGCGCGGCGCTGTGCGTACAGGCCGCAATCAACGCCTCTATCTGCCGCTGGATCGCCGCTTCAATCGCCGGGAAATCCATCCGTTCGGGCGGCGTGTCGCCCGCCTGCTCAAACAATAGATTGGTTATCATGGTGGTGACGCACTCCAGGATCACCGCTTCGTCGGGCGCGGCCTGCTGCGCTATAACCCGGTCGAGATCGCGATAGCCTTCCCAGGTGCGCCAGTGGGCCGGGCGATTGGCCCGGTGTAGCCGCACGCGCTCGGCCATTTCGTTATCGGTCACCGCTGAGGTGGCGATATACAGCACCTTGTCGCGCCGCCGCGCCGCCAGCTTTTCCGCCAGGGCGCTTTTGCCGCTTCGGGCGCCGCCGGTAATCAAGATCACATGCTGCTCCTGTTCTGGATATTCTGCTGATAGTGAGGCTGCCGGAAAAGAACCTGCGTTGCCATTAATTACCCCCTCCTGACCTCCCCCTTGTCAAGGGGAGGAGCAAACTCCCTCCCCTGCGGAGGGTTGGGGTGGGGTCGCGCCTACACGCTTAAAAACCGACAACACCCTCAACCATCGGCATTGTGTTTGCCATCTCCCGCCATAAACCCGTATATCGCTTCAATATCAATATGTTCCCGCATGGCGGCCGCCAGAATATCGAACTGCCGCTGTTTGTGGCGAGCGTAATCGAAGCCCTCGCCCGCAAACGGCGCGACGCCTTTGCGTCGGCGCAGCGCGTCCAGCAGCGCGCGGGTAAACTCGCCGTTATCAAACAGGCCGTGAATATAGCTGCCGATTACGCTGCCGTCCTCGTTTACCGCCCCGTCGCTGTAATCCACCGGCCGGCCGTTGCTCAGGGTCAGACGGGCAAACGGCCTTGCCCCGTCGCCAAGACGCGAAGCGCCCATATGAATTTCATAACCGCCGAGCGCTTTGCCGGCCCCGGCGGAAAAAATGCCCGGCAGCGCGTCGCCGCTGCGGCCGCTCACCCGCGTGGTCACCTTTTCCACCGCAAACTCGGTTGTCACGTCCAGTAGTCCCAGGCCCTCCATCTGCGCCACGTCCGACTCCACCCCGTCGATAATCCGCCGGCCCAGCATCTGATAGCCGCCGCAGATGCCGACGATCGGCACCCCTGCCTGATGTTGCGAGAGCAGCGCCTGGGCGAAACCGCTCCGTTGCAGCCACTGCAGGTCGCCCAGGGTATTTTTGCTGCCGGGCAGGATCAGCAGATCCGCCCCCGCCAGCGCCGACGGTTCGGCGACATAACGCAGATTGACGTCCGGCTGGGCGACCAGCGGGTTAAAGTCGCTAAAGTTGGCGATATGCGGCAGCCGGACGACGGCGATATCCAACGTCTTTTCCACCGCGCCCGCGACCTGTGTGCCAGCGTGGTATTTGCCGGTTTGCAGCGCCACGCCGTCCTCGTCCTCCAGCGTAATATCCAGCCACGGCATCACCCCGATAACCGGCACGCCGGTCAGTTCCTCGATCTGCGCCAGCCCCGGCCGGAGCAAGGCGACGTCGCCGCGAAACTTATTGATGATCACCCCTTTCACCCGCGCTTTTTCTTCCGGGCGCAGCAGCGCCAGCGTGCCGTAGATGGCGGCGAACACCCCGCCGCGATCGATGTCGGCCACCAGCAGCACCGGCGCATCGGCCATCGCCGCCATGCCCATATTGACGATATCCCGGTCGCGCAGATTGATCTCCGCCGGACTGCCCGCCCCTTCCAGCACCATTACGTCATACTCGCCGGCGAGGCTGTGGTACACCTGATAAATCTGCTGCTGCAACTGCGACTTATACTGGTGATAGCTCACCGCATCCATATTGCAGACCGCTTTTCCCATCAGCACCACCTGCGATTTGCGGTCGCTGGTGGGCTTGAGCAATACCGGGTTCATCCGCACGTCGGGCTCGATGCCGGCGGCTTCCGCCTGGAATATCTGCGCCCGCCCCATCTCCTCGCCGTGGGGCGTGATGCCCGAGTTCAGCGCCATATTCTGCGACTTGAACGGCGCGCAGCGGTAGCCGTCCTGGGCGAAAATCCGGCACAGACCGGCCACCAGCACGCTTTTCCCCACGTCGGAGGCGGTGCCCTGCAGCATAACGGACAGGGTCATGGCGTTTCCCCGCGGCGCAACCGGCGCAGTTGCGCAAACAGCTGCTGCTCGGTTTTACACAGCGGCAGCCCCAGTTCGCAGTGCAGCTTGACCAGCCAGGGCTGGACCAGCGCCGCCGCCTGAAGCTGTTCCCGTTGCAGGAAAACCGTCGCCGTTTCCCCCTCGCCGACCACCCGGCCGTGCGACATCACGTAGACATAGTCGCAAACCTGATAGATCAGATCGATGTCGTGGCTGGAGATCACCACCCGTTTCCCCTGCGCCGCGATACGCCCGATAATGGCGATCATCTGCTCGCGTCCGGACGGGTCCAGCCCGGCGGTCGGCTCGTCGAGCAGCAGATAATCGGCCTCCATCACCAGCGCGCCGGCGACGGCCACGCGCTTTTTCTGGCCGTGGCTGAGATATTGAATCGGCCTGTGGCGAAACGCCAGGGCGTCCACCAGCGTCAGCGCCCGCTCCACCCGGCGGGCGATTTCACCCTCCTCGACCCCGAGATTGCGCAGGCTGAAGGCGATATCGCTGTCGATATCGGTATAGAAAATCTGCTGTTCCGGATCCTGAAATACGGTGGAGATCTGCTGGCGCAGCCTGCGCAGTTCCGCCTTGCCATAATCAATCGGCCGGCCGTTCCACAGCACCGCCCCGGCCTGCGGCCGCAACAGCCCGGTCAGATTCATAAACAGCGTCGATTTACCGCAGCCGTTCGCCCCCACCAGCCCGGTGACCGCATGCCGGCCGAAATCCAGCGACAGTTCCTGCAGCACCTGTTCGTCCTGATAGCGGAAACTCAATTGTCGGGTCGCTAACATATCTGACCTTTCCTCACAGGTGGAAATCCCCCTGATACAGTTTAACCTCCAGCGAGATAACCATCTGCTGATAGCGCGTCATCACCCGCATAAACAGCATGCCCACCAGCATCGACAGCGATCGGTAGCCGCTGCGCAGCGAAACGTAGCCGAAGCGCAGCGACTGGGCGCGATGGATGGCCACCGCCTCATCGAAAAAAATAAAGATAAAGCGCCAGGTCAGCAGGATCTGCTCGATCAGCAGCTTCGGCACCCGACAGCGTTGCAGCAGCTGGATCAGCTGCGGAAACGGCGTATTCAGCACGAACCACAGGGTGGCCGACAGCGCGGCCAGGCTGCGCCAGAAGGTGTGATTGGCGACGTGCAGCCCCTGCGGGTCGACGCCGAACCACAGCGGCCCCAGCGCTACGCTCCACAGCAGGGTATCCGGCCGATGGGCGACGGAGAGCACAATAGCTATCAGCCCCACCAGCAGGAACCCCAGCGGCACCGCCAGCCATTTCAGATAGCGCAGCGGCCCGACCCGCAGCAGCCAGCAGGTGAATACGGCGATAAAGCCCAGCAGCAACGCCTGATACAGCGGCGGACAGCCCATCGCCAGCGCCAGAAACAGCAGGTACAGCGCCAGCTTACGCATCGGCCCCACCTGGCGCCAGCGGCTCTGGTAGCTCAGCTTATCAATTCCCAGCATGGCCGCTGTGTCTGCCCCGATAGTAGCCCAGGATGTAAAAAATCACCGCGGCGCCCAGCGATCCCTGCAGGGTGAACAGCAGACTTTCGATTTCTCCGCTGGCGGGCTCATACAGCGGTTCGAACCACGGCTGATAGTCCGGCGCGGTCTGGGTAATCAGCGTTTCGGCCTCACCGTCGGAGCCGCCATACTCGCCGCCGTGGGGAATAAAAAACGGCAGAATGACCAGCGCAATCACCAGCGCCGACAGCGTTAAGGTCTTTTTCATCTTAGTGACTCCCGGCATGGATAATCTGCCGTTTGGTGAGTTGATCGTAAATCATCACGGTAAGCAGCCCTTCGGCGATGGCGATGGGGATCTGCGTCAGGCAGAAGATGCCGATAAATTTAAGCATTGAGCCGGTTATGCCCAGCTGCGGATCCGGGAACGCCACGCCAAGCTGCAGCGAGGTGACGAAATAGGTCGTCAGGTCGGCCAGCATGGCGCACAGGAACACCCCGACGTCGCGGCGCAGCCCGGCCTTGCAGGCCAGCCGCCACACCAGATAGCCGACCACCGGCCCGATAACCGCCATCGACATGCCGTTGGCGCCCAGGGTGGTCAAACCGCCATGCGCCAGCAACAGCGCCTGAAACAGCAGCACGATGGCCCCCAGCACCGCCACCACCGCCGGTCCGAACAGGATCACCGCCAGGCCGACGCCGGTAGGATGCGAACAGCTTCCGGTCACCGAGGGGATTTTCAGCGCCGAAAGCACGAAAATAAACGCGCCGCACAGCGCCAGCAGCACTTTCTGGTTGCCGTCTTCGCTGACGATCCGGCGTAGCCGCACCAGGCCCAGAAACAGGCAGGGCAGAAACAGCACCCACCAGGCCAGCGCCCAGAGCGGCGGCAGAAAGCCCTCCATAATATGCATGGCGAACGCCTCCTGCGGCGCCAGCATCAGTAACAGCGCTACCGCCAGCGCGGATAGCGAGAGTTTCTTTAGTTGTTGTTCCATTGATTACTCCTCAGAACACCATGATTTATTCACCAGAATGGTGGAGAAATAGGGTAATTTCTGCTCGTCGCCGACCCGATCCAGACGGCGCCAGCACCGTTCGCCCGGCAGCGACGCGTCGGACATCAGCAGGGCGTACGGCAAAAGATCAAGCCGCGCCAGCAGCTCGCGCACCGCGGCGAAATGGCCGTAGACCTTCATCAGCACCACGCAGTCATGGACGATAAGCGCCTGCTCCAGCTGCGCCGGCGGCGCGGTGCAGGGCATCACCGCCAGCGACTGTTTTTCCATCGCCAGCGGCAGCGCGGCGCGCGCGGCGATGGCGGCGAAGGAGGTCACCCCCGGCACAATCTCCAGCCACGGCTGCCGCCCAATCCGCGCCAGCAGGAACACCCAGGTGCTGAACAGCATCGCATCCCCCAGGGTGATAAAACCCACCCGCTTGCCGCCGGCGACGTCGTCCGTCAGCCGTTGCGCCATCTCGTCCCACACCGCTTCTTTCTCGTCGTTTTCCGCGCTCATGGGAAAATGGCGAGTGCGGATTTCCGTCGCCGGCGCCAGATACTCGCGCACGATGGATAACGCCAGGCTGTCTCCGCCTTTGCGTCCCGCCGGCGCATACAGAATATCGAGGGTGCCGAGCAGCCGGGCCGCGCGCACGGTGATCAGATCGCTGGCGCCGGGACCGACGCCCAGGGCGTACAGCCTGCCGCGCGTCATGCGGCCTCCCGGTCGTTGCGGCGCAGCGCGGCGTCGAGATGCCGGGCGAACATCTCGCGGATCTGCGGGTTTTCCCCCAGCCCTTGCAGCCAGCACTGGGCGGCGATCCCCGCCGCCTCCAGCCGTGATTTCCACGACTCCTCCTCGTCCGACGCCATATCGTTGATGGCGTGATCCCCCGCCACCAGCATCAGCGGCATCAGGTGGACTTTACGCACCCCCTGCTGTTGCAGGCGCAGAATGATATGGTCGATCTCCGGATAGCTTTCCACCGCCCCCACCAGCGCGGGAAACTGCTGCGACGCCATCAGGTGATCGAGGCAGGCATAGGCTGAAAAGGCGTGATGGCTGGCGCCGTGCCCCATAAACACCACCCGTTCGTCGGCGGCCAGCGGCGGCATCTGCCCGCGCAGCGCGGTTATTACCTGCCGGTAGTCATCAAAACCGCTGAGCAGCGGCGCGCCCAGCGCCAGCCGCTGGAAACGGGGCGCAAACGCCCTCACCTCCGTGGCCACCTTTTCATACTCGTCGCCGTTGATCACGTGCAGCGACTGCACCGCCACGTCCTGGTAGCCCGCCTGCGCCAGCCGGTCGAGCGCCTGAGCCGGGTTATCCACCCGCAGGCCGTCGCGCTCCCGCAGCTTGCGGATAATCATTTCCGACGTAAAGGCGCGAAACAGCTCCCGTTCGGGGTAGGCGGCCGCCAGATGCCGCTCGCAGGCGCCAATGTTCTTCTGCCGGGTTTGCGGGTAGCTGGTGCCGAAACTGATAATCAGCAGTGCTTTTTTCATGCTATTTTCCTCGTTCTCTCTGCCAGTCGGCCAGCCGCCGGATAAACGCCTCCAGCGTGGCGACCTGTTCCTGCCCGTCCGCCGACGCCGCGGGACGGCGCACCACGATGCAGGGAATATTCAATGCCAGACAGGGCGCCACCTTTTGCCGGTAGCCGCCCGGCGCGCCGGACTCTTTGGTGATCACCGCGTCCGGCCGACAGTGTTGATACAGCGCCTGATTACATTCCGCGCTGAACGGCCCGCACTGGGCGATAATCTGCTCCACGCCCAGCCCCAGCGCCTCGCACTGCGCCAGCACCTCCGCCGTCGGCAACACCCGCGCCAGCAGGTATTTTTCCGGCAGCCGTTGCCGCCAGGCCGCCAGTTCCTTGCTGCCGGTGGTCAGCAGCACCCGCGGCCCCAGCGAACGGGCGACGGCGCAGGCCGCGTCGAGGCTCTCCACCTTGTGCAGCAGCGGATGATCGATGGCGTCAATGTCGCTGGGCCGCTGATAGCGGGTCAGCGGCAGGGATAAACGGCGGCAGGCCGCCGCCACGTTGTGATGCAGCGCGTCGGCGTAGGGGTGCGAGGCGTCAATCACCCAGCGCACCCGCCGCGCGGCAAGGTAGTCCGTGATGGCGTCCGCATCCATCCGCCCGACCACCACCTCGCCCGCAATGTCGCCCGCCAGCTGTTCGCCCGTCGCCGTGGCGACGGAAAGCCGGTAGCGCTCGCCGGCGGCGTCCAGCGCCCGGCAGATCCGCCGGGCGTCGCTGGTGCCGCCGAAGACGTGGATCGCCGGGCCGTTCACAGTTCATAACCTCTGGGGGTGATCATCAGCCCGTCGCGACGGTAGGTGGTTTTATTGCCGACAATCACCAGGCTGGTCATATCCACCGGCGTAAAGTCCATCGCGCCGAAGGTGGTGATCCACTTCTCTTCTTTCTTGCGTCCCGCCGCCTTGACCACCCCGACCGGCGTCTGCGCCGCCGTCCAGGGCGCCATCAGTTCGAACGCCCGCGCCAGATGCCCTTCGCGGCCGCGGCTGCGCGGGTTGTAGAAACAGATCACGAAGTCGGCCTGCGCCGCCGCGACGATGCGCTTTTCAATTACCGGCCACGGCGTCAGCAGATCGCTCAGGCTGATATGGCAGAAATCGTGCATCAGCGGCGCGCCCAGCAGCGACGCCGCGGCGATGCTGGCGGTGATGCCCGCCACCAGCCGCACCTCCAGATCGAGACGCTGCTGGCCGACCAGTTCCAGCACCAGCCCGGCCATGCCGTAAATACCGGCGTCGCCGCTGCTGATCAGCGCGACGTTGCGGCCGGACATCGCCAGATCGATGGCCGTCTGACAGCGTTCGATCTCTTTGCACATGCCGGTTTTGATTACCTGCTTGTCGCCGGTCAGGCGTTTCACCAGATGGGTGTAGGTTTTGTATCCCACCACGATTTCCGCTTCCTGAATCGCCGCAATGGCCTCCTGCGTCATCATGGCTTCGCTGCCCGGCCCTATGCCGATTACGGTTAACATTGCGCTACTCCCAAAGCTATTCCCAAGGTTATTCCCAACGTAATGGTGACCCCCTGCCGACGCAGGGTAGGACCAATCAAGTTGCCGCCGCTCATCAGCCAGGCCACCGGCTGTGAGACGCTGCCGACGCCCAGCGTGCGGCGCACAAATTCGGAGGCGGGAAAACGCCGTTCATGCGGACGGAGCGCATCGACGCCGAACAGCGTAAAAGGCACGCCGCGGCGCTGCGCCAACTGCTGCAACGCGGGTTCGTCCCGTTTAATATCGACGCTGCCGATGGCTCGCAGCGCCAGCGGATCAAGCCGGTTTTCCGCCAGCTGCCGCGACAGCAGTTCCTCCAGCGTTTGCAGCGCGGTGTTCCGCCGGCAGCCGATCCCCGCCACCACCCGGCGCGGCACCAGCTTGAAAACCGGCAACGGCAGTTCAGGCAGTCGGTCGCGCAGGGTTACGCATACCAGCGCATCCAGCGGCGGCGGCGCATCGATACGCGCCACCGGGATAAACCCGCGCACATCGCAGCGCGAGCGCTCGCCGAGTAGCGGCTCGTCCCACCACAGCCCGACGCGCCGGCCGCTGACCAGCATCTGGTTCACCGTTTTTACCGCCGCACGGAAATCCGCCAGTTCCGCCTCCAGCTCCGCGGCCAGCGTATCCAGAGCCGCCAGCTGGTTAACATCGGTGGCGGTGGTGATCACCGCCTCGGCCCCCAGCAGATCCGCCAGATGGCGGGTCAACGCATTGGCGCCGCCGACGTGGCCGGAGAGCAGACTGATAACGTGCTGTCCCCGTTCGTCGATCACCACCACCGCCGGGTCGGTCAGCTTGTCGTTTAACAGCGGCGCAATCGCCCGCACCGCGATGCCGGTCGCGCCGATCACCACCAGCGCGGCGTATCGCTGAAAAGCGGCGCGCAGGGTGTCGGCGAAGCTGCCGTCAAAGGCGATAAATCCCGGTTCCAGCAGTTTTTCGCTGGTAAAGCAGGTCAACGACACCTGCGCCCGGATACGCCGGGCCAGACGGACGCCGCCGGGCGTCAGACAGAACAGCGCTATCGACTCAGGCCGGACGGTATTCATGGCTAAACTCCGCGTCATAGAGCCTGGAGTAGTGGTACTCATCGCCGAGAAAGGCGCCCACCAAAATCAGCGCGGTTTTGTGGATGGCGGCGGCGCGCACCTGTCCGGCGATATCCGCCAGCGTGCCGCGCACCGTGCGGCTTTCCGGCCAGGTGGCCTTATACACCACCGCCGCCGGCGTGGTTGCCGGGTAGCCGCCGGCGATCAGCCGTGACGCCACGCCGTCGATATTCTGCACCGACAGGAAAATCGCCATCGAGGTTTGGTGCGCGGCGAACGCCTCCAACTGCTCCAGCGGCGGCATCGGCGTGCGCCCCTCAATACGAGTGATAATCAGGCTCTGCGACACTTGCGGCACGGTGTATTCCACCCCGAGCTGGGCGGCCGCCCCCAGAAACGCGCTGACGCCCGGCACCGAAACGAAGCCGATATCCTGTTGCGCCAGCGCCTCCCCCTGTTCGCGAATCGATCCATAAAGCGAGAGATCGCCGGTTTGCAGCCGCACCACCAGCTTGCCGGCGCGCACGCCTTTCACCATCAGCGCGACGATTTCGCCCAGCGCCAGCGCGGCGCTGTCGTGGCATTCCGCCTGCGGCGAGCAGTAGTCGAGCAATTCGGTATTAATCAGCGACCCGGCGTAGATCACCACGTCCGCCTGCTGCAACAGGCGATAGCCTTGCAGCGTAATCAATTCGCGGTCGCCGGGTCCGGCGCCCACGAACCACACCTTGCGGGCATCAAAGTTTTTGGCGTTGCTCACGTCTGGCGTGATTTCTACCTGTTCAAGCATGGTTTGCCTCCTTGCGGCAAGAAATAAGATAGGTCGGGTTGGCCGGTTTAAAATAACGGCCGTCGCCCAGCGGCGTCAGCGCGGAAACCTGTAACTGCGCGCATTCCAGCGCGCTCACCGGCAGTTGCCCCAAATGCGACAGCGCCTGATTGAGGTTATCCAGCAGGATAAAGGTCAGCACCAGACGGCCGCCGGGGCGCAGATGCGCCAGCGCCCAGTCAATCAGCGCGGTGAGCCGGCCGCCGCTGCCGCCGATAAACACCGCATCCGCCGTCACCTCCAGCGGCAACGGCGCGACGCCGGGGATAATCTCCACGTTGCGGCAGCCGAGGCGTCGGCAATTTTCCTCAATCAGCGCCAGCGCCGCCGCATTGCGTTCAATCGCCGCGACCCGAAGTCGGGGAAAACGCCGCGCCGCCTCCAGCGCCACGCTGCCGGTTCCGGCGCCGACGTCAATCAGCAACGCGGCCTCCTCCAGTTCCAGTCGCTCCAGCGCCAGTAAGCGCACCGGCTCTTTGGTCATCGGGACGCGCTGGCCGCGTAAAAATTCTTCATCTTTCATTGAGGATCACCACCACATTCATGTCATAACGTTGCGCCACCTCCTGCGGTTGCAGACGATGGATGCGCTCATCCGGCAGGGAGAGGTTCTCGCCGATAATCAGCGTGCGGGCGAGCCGGCGTTGCAGGATGGCGTCGGCAATGGCGCGCGGCCCGATGCGTCCGTCGGTCACCATCGCCACCTTGTCATGCTGTAAAATCCAGTCGAAATCCGGTTCGCGGCCGTGGCTGCTGGTAAGGTAGAGATCGTTCATATCCAGCGCCGCGCGGGAACAGAGGTATTGCACCGCGCTGATGCCGGGCGCCAGGCGCAGGTCGGCCGGGCTGAAATGGGCGCACAGCAGCTTGCCGATGCCGTACAGCAGCGGATCGCCGGAGGCCAGCACCACCACTCGGCGATGCTTTTGCCCGTCGAGCCACGCCGCCAGCGCGGGCAGATCGGCGTCCAGCCGCCGGGTAACGCCGGCGAAAGCGGGAAACAGCGCCAGATGCCGGGCGCCGCCCACCAATACCTCGGCGCGCTCAATCTCCCGCTGCGCCTCCGGCGTCAGATGCGCCAGCGCGCCGGGCCCGATGCCCACCACCACGATCATCGCAGCGCCTCCAGAATCTCAGGCAGCGGGCGGTTGGTTCCCAGCACGCTATTATCGAAAGCGAACAACACGGCATCGACGCGCGGCGGCGCGGCGGAGAAACGCAGCATTTCGTCCACCCGCTGGCAAATCCGCTGCGCCAGACGCGGGTACACCGCCTGAAAGCCGCGCTCGGCGATCAGCTCCATCGCCGCCTCGGTGGTGTCGCACCGATTTACCGCCAGCAATAAATCATGCGGCGCCCCCATCAGGGCCAGATGGGCGATCAGGGTTTCCATCCGCCCGTCGGCGATATGGCTGTGGGTGTGAAAAATGCCGGCCGCCACTTTCACCAGCTTGCCGGGATGACCGATCAGCGTCACCTGGCGAAAGCCCAGCCGCACCGCTTCCTGCAACATGTAGCCGACAAAGTTGCTCATGGTCACCACCCGCTGCGCGTCGAGGCCCAGCTGCTCGCGCACAAAGCGCTCGCCGTGGTTGCCGGGCACCAGAATGACCCTGTCCTCGCCGGCGGCGCGCTTCATTTCCAGCTCCAGCGCCAGCGAGCGCTTCCAGCTCTCTTCCGACATCGGCGTGACGATACCGGTGGTGCCGATAATGGAAATGCCGCCGACAATTCCCAGCCGCGCGTTGTAGGTTTTTTCGGCCCGCGCCTCCCCTTCCGGGGCAAAAATCTCTACTTCCGCGCCGCGCGCCGGGCCGATAGCCTCACGGACGCCGGCTTCGATGGTTTGCAGCGGGGTGCGGTTGATCGCCGGGGCGCCCACCGGCAGGCCGATGCCTTTGCGGGTCACGGTGCCGACGCCTTCACCGCCGCGGATATGGATGTCCCCGTGCTCGCACAGGGTCACCCGGGCAAAGATCAGCATGCCGTGGGTGGCGTCCACGTCGTCGCCGCCGTCCTTGCGGATCGCCGCCGTGGCGCATTGGCCTTCAATCAGCGGCTGCTCCACGTTGAGATAGAGCGTGACGCCGGAGGGGGTGACGATGGAGATCTGATCGATCACCTGCTGGCGCAGCGCCATCAGCGCCGCCACTTTCGCCGCGGCGGTGGCGCAGGAGCCGGTGGTGTAACCTTTACGGTACTGCCTGCCCTTGTGCCACACCGTATCCAGCCGCGCGCCGGAATTTTGTGGATCGGAGTTTGGATGATGGTTTTTCACAGCGTCTCCCGGATACGGTACAAAATGGCGTTAACGATCGCCGCCGCCACGTTGCTGCCCCCTTTGCGCCCCGCCGCGGCGATGCACGGCAGCCCGCTGCGCATCAGCGCTTCTTTCGACTCCGCCGCGCCGACGAATCCCACCGGCACGCCGATTACCGCCAGCGGCGACGCCTGCCGTTCCAATAAGCGGAACAGCGCGGTCGGCGCGTTGCCGAAAACGAACAGCTTGTCCCCCGGCTCATCCAGCGCGATATCCACCGCCGCCATCGAACGGGTGATGCTTTCCGCCTGCGCCCGCGCCACCACCCGTGGATCGCTGATAAAGCAGCGGCATTCGCAGCCCAGCCGCGCCAGCAGGGTTTTATTGATCCCCGACAGCGCCATGGTGGTATCGGTATAGAGCACGCAGCCGGCGCGCAGGCCGTCGGCGATGCGCGTCAGCGCCTGCGGCGCAAACCACAGCACATCCAGCCAGTCGAAATCCGCGGTAGTGTGGATTACTCGTTTGATCACCGCTTCCTGCGCCGCATCCGCGAAACGATAGTCCGGACGCTCGCGGGCGATAATGTCGCTGATAATCGCCATGCTTTGCTGCTCAATCCGTTGCGGATGCCGGAGGTAAGTCATCAGCCTGTTCCTTGTTCTATGCCGTCCATGCGGCCGTCAGCAGAAGATGGACGCCGCTAAACAGCAGCAGCGCCAGCAACGAGGCGACCTGCATCAGTTGGATGCTGCGCGGGATATCATCCAGCGCGATCTCCCGGCGCGCATCGCCTATCCAGGGTTTCTCCACCCGCGCGCCGAAATAGTTATTGGGACCGCCCAGCCGCACGCCCAGCGCTCCGGCCACGGTGGCTTCCGGCCAGGCGCAGTTGGGGCTGGCGTGCTGACGGCGATCGCGCCAGCCGATGCGCCATGCCTGGCGATAGTCGGCGCGCAGCAGCCAGGCGGCGGCGCTCAGCAGCAGCCAGCTCAGCCGCGCCGGCAGCAGATTGGCCAGGTCGTCCATCCGGGCGGACACATAGCCGATGGCGCGGTATTGGGCGTTTTTGTAGCCCACCATGGAGTCGAGGGTATTCACCGCCTTGTAGGCCATCGCCAGCGGCGCGCCGCCGAGCAGCAGGTAAAACAGCGGCGCGATCACCCCGTCGACGCTGTTCTCCGCCACGGTTTCCACCACGGCGCGGGTTATCTGCGGTTTTTCAAGCCGCGCGGTGTCCCGCCCCACGATCCACGACAGCTGGCGGCGGCTTTCTTCCAGCGTGCCGTGGCGCAATGCCCGGTGCACCGCCAGCGCGGCGTCGCTCAGGCAGCGCCCCGCCAGCAGGGTGTAAATCATCCACACCTGCGCCAGCCAGCCGAGCCACGGATGGAGCGCCGTCAGCAGCGCCAAAACGCCCCAGCTCAGCGCGCCGGTCGCCCCGACCACCGCCAGCCACAGCACTCCGCCGCCGATCCTCAGCGCCCGTTCGCCGCGACAGCGGGCGCGAATGCCGCGCTGCAGCCAGGAAATCAGCTGGCCGATCCAGCGCACCGGATGCGGCCAATGGGGCGGGTCCCCCAGCCAGCAGTCGAGCAAATAGGCGCAAAACCAGGCGGCGACGGCGCTCATAGGCAGCTCCTGGCGCGGCCAAGCCAGCGGTTCAGCAATCCCGGCCGCTGGGCGAAATGCAGATGCAGATAGCTGGCGCAGGTCTGGTCGAGCTGGTAACCGCCCTGCCAGCGCTGGACCACCGCGCCGTCGCGCCATTTGGCGCAGTCGAAGGCCGGCGGCAGCGAAGTGGAAAAATCGGAGTAATGAAACTCGTGGCCGCGCAGCACCTCGCCGCGGGCGGCCAATAAGGTGTCGCGGCCGGCCTGCGCCTCACAGTAACCAAAACGGGTCAGCCGTTTTCCCATGCGGCTTACGCCGGGCAGAATGCCCGCCATTGCGTGCCGTCGGCCGTCGGTGTCGATCAGTTCGTCGCCCAGATACATTAGTCCGCCGCACTCGGCGTACAGCGGGATCCGCCGGCGGTGGGCATCCCGCAGGGCGGCATGCATCGAGGTATTGGCGGCGAGCCGCGCGGCGTGGATCTCCGGGTAACCGCCGCCGATATAGATCATCTGGCAATCCGGAAGTTGGCGGTCGTGCAGCGGGCTAAAACGGCGCAGGCGCACCCCGGCCTGCTCCAGCAGGTCGAGATTATCCTGGTAGTAGAAGTTGAAGGCTTCGTCGTCCGCCAGCGCCAGCGTCAGACCGTCCGCCAACGCGGGGTCCGGCAACGCCGGCGGCTCCCCCTCCGGCAAGGCGGCGACGGCGCTCAGCGCCAGCAGGCGGTCGAGATCAACGGTCTGCTCCACCTGCCGGGCCAGACGTTGCCAGCGCAGGTCGTCATGGGGCTGTTCCTGGGCGGGGATAAGGCCGAGGTGGCGGGAAGGCAGCGCCACGTCCTCCATCACCGGCAGGCGGCCCAGCACCGGAATGGCGCAGTAGCGCTCGATAGCGTGACGCAGCAGCTCATAGTGCCCCGCCGAGTTAACGCGGTTAACAATCACGCCGGCGATATTCAGCGCCGGATCGAAACGGCAAAAGCCCATCACGGTGGCCGCCGCCGAGGTGGACACCGCCTTGCCGTCCACCAGCAAAATCACCGGACAGCCCAGCTGTTTCGCCATCGCCGCGCTGCTGCAATAGTCGGGATCGGTGCCGTAGCCGTCGTACAGCCCCATTACCCCTTCGATTACCGCCACGTCCGCGCGGCGGATATGCTGTTTATACAGACCGTTGAGCGTTGCCGCCGGGAGCATAAAGGCGTCCAGATTGCGCGACGTCACCCCGCACACGGCGCTGTGCCAGCCGCTGTCCAGATAGTCCGGCCCGATTTTAAACGGCTGTACCGCTAATCCGCGCTGCATCAGCGCCCGCAGGATCCCCAGCGTCACGGTGGTTTTACCGCAGCCGCTGCCGGTGCCGGCAATAACAAACGCTTTTTTACCCGGCCCTTGGCTACCTGGCCCTTGTTTATCTGAACATGGCATATGAATCCCGACGTGCCGGCCGGGAAATCCGCTGTCAACGGGACACGCAACGCCGCCGCCGCGCGTATCGGATGACAACTCATTTCCCGCCGAAAGAGTTGAATCGCCGTTAACGCCGGTGGCTGCGGGCGTTATCGTCAGGTCGGTCTTCTGGCTCTGCGTCATCCTCCCCCGCTCCTTCCCGATCGGTCGATCAGTGGTATTAACGGGTTCGTCGGCATCACAGCAGCGGGGGCTGCGGAGGATTTGCACCTCCTTCCCGATCGTAATGGGTTATCATTGAACTAACTGGCGACGCGGCGGGTCCAATACCACAACTCCGGCGCGTCAACGGCTCTGATGCCCATCGCGACATTCACCTGACGGCGATAATTGTATTTTTGCTGTTTATCTTACTATTTATTACTTTACTCACTCAGCACAGGCTCGGAGATGCTTGTTGACCCGGCTGTTGGCTAAATTACGTGAATCATTACCGCCAGATCATACTGAGTTTTCAATTCGATCTCTTGATATGGTGCAAAAACAAAGAGGAAAATTGCAATGCAAAATATACGTGGCTTTGCTGCTCTCGACGCGAGCAGCCCGTTGGTTCCCCATCAGTTCGTGCGCCGCGATCCGCGGGACAACGATGTAACGATCGATATCGTCTACTGCGGCGTGTGCCATTCCGACATCCATATGGCGCGCAACGAGTGGAAAAACAGCCGGTATCCGGTGGTTCCCGGTCATGAAATCGTCGGCAAGGTGGTCAGCGTCGGCAAGCTGGTGGAGCAGTTTAAAGAGGGCGACTGGGTCGGCGTCGGCTGTATGGTGGACTCCTGTCAAAGCTGCGACGCCTGCGAAGATGGGCTGGAACAGTACTGCGTTGAAGGGCCGACCGGCACCTACGGCGGCGTTGATCGCCACGACGGCCTGCCGACCTTCGGCGGCTACTCGGAACGGATTGTGGTGTCGGACAAGTTCGTGCTCCGCATGTCCGACAAGCTGGATATGAAATCCGCCGCGCCGCTGCTGTGCGCCGGCATCACCACCTACTCGCCGCTGAAGCACTGGAACGTCGGGCCGGGGGACAAGGTGGCGGTCGTCGGTCTCGGCGGTCTGGGTCATATGGGGCTGAAGTTCGCCAAAGCGATGGGCGCGGACGTCACGCTGTTCACCCGCTCGCCGGGCAAAGAGCAGGAAGCGCGCCGTCTGGGAGCCGACCACGTGGTGATCTCCACCGATGAGGCGCAGTTAAAGGAGGTCGCCAACCGCTTCGATATTATTCTGGATACGGTGCCGATGCAGCACGACCTTAACCCCTACCTGAGCACGCTGAAACGCGACGGGACGCTGATCCTGGTGGGGCTGATTGAACCCATTGAGCCGACGGTGCACAGCGGCGCGCTGGTGATGGGACGTAAGTCGATCGCCGGTTCGCTAATCGGCGGGATTGCGGAAACGCAGGAAATGCTGGATTTCTGCGCCGAGCACGGCATTACCTGCGACGTTGAAATGATCGATATACAGTCCATCAACACCGCCTATGACCGTATGTTGAAAAGCGACGTGCACTACCGCTTTGTTATCGATATCGCGTCGTTGAAAGCCAGCTTTTAACCTCTCGCCCGCCGCTCCGGCGCCGCGGGCAACCTAGCCGCCATTCCGTCGCTTATGGTACGCTGACATCCACAGTTATTGCAGGGATATCAGAGCGTAATGAGCGAACATGGCGGCAATGTGCTGGAGATGGCGTTAAAAACCGGCCTGAATGCCGGTGAGATTATTGACTTCAGCGCCAATATCAATCCGTTAGGGATGCCCGACACGCTGAAGACCGCGATTGTCGGCCAGCTTGAGCGCGCCGAGCGTTATCCCGACGTGGCGTATCGGGCGCTTCACGCGGCGCTGGCCCGCGCTCACGGCTGCGCCGCCGACAATATTATCGCCGGAAACGGCGCCACCGAACTGATTTATGCCGTGGTGCAATACCTGCGCCCACGGCGGGCGTTACTGTTGACGCCGGGATTTGCGGAATATCGGCGCGCCTTGCAGCGCGTCGGCTGTGAGATTGACGACTACGCCATGGATGAAGCCGACGGTTTTCAACCCGACGCCCGGCTGCTGAACGCGCTGGACAACGCCCGCTACGACTGCCTGTTTATCGCCACGCCAAATAACCCCACCGGACTGATGCCGGACGCCGGGCTGCTACAGGCCGTTGCCGAACGCTGCCGACTGCGCCATACCGCCTTGATTATCGATGAGGCCTTTATCGACTTTCTGCCGCGGGAAACGGGCTTTATCCCGCAATTATCCGCCTTCCCCCAACTGTATATCCTGCGTTCGCTGACCAAATTTTTCGCCATTCCCGGCCTGCGCCTCGGCTATCTGGCGAGCGGCGACCGGGCGGCCGTTGCTGCCATGAAGCGGTCGAGGGAGCCGTGGACCATCAACGCCTTCGCCGCGCTGGCGGGAGAGATAGTGCTGGACGACGCGCCCTATATCGCCGCCACCCGCCGCTGGCTGGCGCAGCAGCAGGCGTGGCTTTACCGGGAGCTGGCCGCCATGCCCGAGCTGCAGGTCTGGCGGCCGACGGCCAACTATATTTTTCTGCGCTGCCGGCGCCCGCGGACCGATCTGCAACAGGCGTTGCTGGAACGGCGTATTCTTATCCGCTCCTGCGCCAACTATCCGGGGCTGACCGCCGACCATTACCGGGTGGCCGTCAAAAGCGCCGCCGATAACCGGCGGCTGATCGCCGCGCTGCGCCAGGTATTCGCTGATGGCTGAAGCGCGCTGCCCGGCGTCCTGCGGCGAACTGCTGCAGGGGTGGATCCTCGGCGGCGAAAAGCTGATCTCCTGCCCGGTAGACTGGTTCAGCGAAGTCGCGGTAACGGACGGGCCCCCCGGATTAACCGAGCGCCCGCGCATGCGCCGCATGCTGGAAGCGGTGGTCGCGCACTTCGGCCTGCCCGCGGACGGCGGGCGCGGCCTGCATATTGATTTCTCCTCCACCATCCCCGTCGCCAAAGGCATGGCCGGCAGCACGGCGGATCTGGCCGCCACCGCGCTGGCAACCGCCCGCCATATCGGACAAACGCTGGATGAAGCCGAAATTGCCGCGCTCTGCGTTCGGCTGGAGCCGACCGACAGCACCCTGTTTCGCCAGCTGACGCTGTTCGATCATCAAACCGCCGCCACGGCGATTTCCTGCCGCTGGCAGCCGCGGATGGATATTTTGCTGCTGGAAAGCCCGCTGACCCTCAACACCCTTGACTTTCACCGCCGCGATCGCCGGCAGGCGCTGCTGGACGATGCCGACGCGCTGGAGCGCGCCTGGCGCCGGTTCCGCCGCGCGGTTGAACTGCGGGATCCCCACCGGCTGGGGGAAGCCTGCGTCATCAGCGCCGTCGCCAGTCAGCGGACGCTGCCCAAGCCCGGCTTTGGCGATCTGTTGGACCTGGTCGAAGCCAGCGGCATTTACGGTTTAAACGTGGCGCACAGCGGCAGCGTGGTGGGATTGTTGCTCGACGGCCGTTATCACGATGTGGAGAAACTGCGCTGGCAGCTGCGTCAGCGAGGTATTACGCGGTACTACCCCGCTCAGCATCTGTTATCGATGGTTGCCGGCGGCGTACGGTGATGGGCGGCGTCGGGGAGAGGCCATAAATATTCCCGGCGTCCCCAGCGAATACCACCACCTCCATCCCCGAATAACACCATCGTCACCCCCTATACGTCAGTAGGAGGAGACCTGCGGGCATGACGGAGGGGTAAGACATGGTGAATAAAAGTGTCTTGACCACTGACGTTTAACACAGTATCTGCGGTAGTGAACTGACACCTTTTCGTCGTCCCCGCGGTAGTTGGCGGGGATCTGCATCTGAAGGCAGAGAAGTCTACATAAAATTATCTTTTTTGATAATTTTGTGTAGAGTTTAATTAAAGTTTAAAAATATCTTTATCAGATTTAACGTCATTACCAGAAACATAGGATTCAAGTTGCCTGACAGCCTGCATGATCACGCCTTGTACCTGCCGCCGGGCAGACGGCCAAAAATCGGGATGATTCAGTACCGGGGTCAGTTCCGCCGTCGCGAAACGGCTCATTTCCTGCCGCCATTTATCCCCGACTTCAGTAAGCTCCAACAGTTCGCAATAGGCAGAGAGCCTGTCAATAAAGCTGTGCATATCAATATGATAGTCATCTACCTTTTGAATGACATGCTGAATATCGAACGTAATTTGTCTGTCGCTGAGAAATTTAATGTCAAATAAATCACGCGCCTTAAAATAAGTCCGGTTCCCGGCGGCGATAATTTTATCGGCAAAAATTTCTTCCGCCGACTCAACGAGTACCATCGTTCTTGATGATTTTTCCGCATCAAAAGCAGGCTCGATAAATCTTAATGTTTTAGTAATGGCATTCACACAGGCAAATTCGATTTTGATCCTTTGCTGGGGCTCATTGCGTTTTTCTGGCTGTGTAGTAACGGCCAGTTGCCAGGTATCTACCGCAACGCCATCCATTCCCCGTAATTCAGGTTCCTTTACCGTACAAGACAATTGATACCGATGTTCAATATATCGCTGTAACTCTGCTGATAAACCTTTTACCCGCTCGGGATTAAAATCATGACCGGCAGCAAAATCGAGATCCTCAGAGAAACGACGCCCGCCATACACCAGACGCAGGGCTGTTCCTCCCTGGAAAGTAATCCCTTTTTCAAAGGCTTTCAGCTTATTGAGCACATTTATAATATCATAATGCAAAAGTTCCTTAATCACCGCTCCCAACGAAGAAGGGTTGTGCTCCGCATACGTTCTCGCCTTTGCCAATAATATATTATTATCCATGCTCATATTTTTTCCTGTCGAATTTCAACCAGGTCAAGATTTCTGCCTACCGCTTTTAAATCACGCAGAGCCGTTTCTTCTGTAGCAAAAAGTATATTTCTTTCCTGCGAAAAAAAAGTGGCGCTCAAAATGGCAGGAGGCGTTCTCTTGGTATGGATAAACTCAATATTTCCCCAGGGAGTAAGAAAAAAACCTGAACGCCCTGTCGTCATTAAAGTCAGTAATCCTATCGGCACCTGAGAAATACGTCCATATTCCGACAATGCGGACTCCAGAGAAATATAGTTCATCTCATACGCACGTAGCTTTTGTGCAATAGCCTCCAAAACATAAAAAGGTCGCGAGCGCGCATCACCATTGGCATACACTCCTTTGGAAATACGAATCAATGCCCCCGTTTCAACATGCCTATGCAATGAAAGCCGTAACTGGGAACGCGTTTCGTTGGGAAACATAAGCGCGAGTTCATTAATCGTGAAAAGCCACTCGCCATGTTTATCCCATTGCTGCAATACCGTACGAAGTTCCTGCTGTGTCATCCCGCACCTTTTAATTTCTACTATGCGCCTACTGATATCATAGATAACACAACTTATATGATCTACATAAAATTATCTTTTTTGATAATTTTATGTAGACCGATAGAGGTTCAGATAAAGAAATGGATTTTTTAGTGAAAAAACGCCGAATAACGATATCGTTATCCGGCGTTTATCCGTTATGCGACAACAGAAATTAACGCGGGCCTGCCGGGCCGCCGTGCACGTCCTGGAAGCCGCCGTGCGGACCGCCGCCTCCGCCATGACCGCCACCGCCGCCCGGAGGCGGAAACAGGCAACCGCTTAGTGCGGTAATCAAAGCAACAACCCCGATGATTTTAAAAATACGACTCATGTTTACCTCTGTTTTATTGGGACTTCACCAGGCGAATCATAGGAGGCAGCCAATAAGCGGGCAATGCGGAATTTTCCTGAAAAGACGCAGATAAACAGTTGGTTACATTCGCCTACTTATTCCTGTCGCGATACGGACGGCTTACTGATAAAACGGAGAGACCGCGCCGGCGGGCAGCGGCCATGGGTGCTTTTGCAGGCGGTTGATATGGATGGTCAGGAACATGATTTCATCGGTGGTCAGCTGGCAGTGATAGTTTTTTTCCACATAGTCATACACTTTCAGAGCGCAGGAGAATGCCTGCGGCATCAGTTCCTTAATGCCCCGATAAATACTGTCGTCCCCGTGACTCACGGTATTACGATTCAACAAGCGTAAGGCAAAAAATTTGAGATGCGTGATAAGACGATGATAATCCAGTGAGTTTTCATCAAATTTAATGTGCAGATCGTATTTCAGAATCGTCAGGATATCTTTAATAATGCCGGCGCTTTGCATGGTGCTGTGCATATCGCTGTTATTCCGGGCGTTGGCCAAATGCAGAGCGATAAAGCCCGCCTCATCTTCCGGCAGGTCGATATTCAGCCGGGAGCGAATCAACGATAACGCCTCCAGGCCCACCGCATATTCGCTGGCGTAGAACTGTTTTATATCCCACAGCAGGGCGTTTTTAATCGTCCGCCCCTTTTTATGACGCTGAACGGCAAAATTAATATGATCGCTTAGCGCCAGAAACAGGGTTTCCTGCACGTCCAGCCGCAGCTTTTTTTGCCAAATCCGACGCCTTTGCCAATGGCGACAATCTCCCGGTTATCCTCCCCCATCAGCAGGACGGCGTTATTGCTTAATATTTTTTCAACCTTCATCACTGTCATCTCGGCTCAGGATATCGCCCGGCGCGTAGGGAAAGGCGGCGCCGCGCCCCCATCAAATGCGGGTCCCTGCCTACTACCGCAGGGACGACGGTGAAGGAGGCAGGGACGACGGTGAAGAGGCAGGGGCGACGCTAAAGCCAGGGACGCGGGAAGACGGGAACGAAGATCGAGGTTATTCCAGCCACTCGGTGTGGAATACGCCTTCTTTATCGGTACGCTTATAGGTATGCGCGCCAAAGTAGTCGCGCTGGGCCTGAATCAGGTTGGCGGGCAATACCGCGGAACGGTAGCTGTCGTAATAGGCGATGGCCGCCGAGAAGGTCGGGGTGGGAATGCCCGCCTGAACGGCATAAGACACCACGTCACGCAGCGCCTGCTGGTATTCGTCCGCCACTTGCTTGAAATACGGCGCCAGCAGCAGGTTGGCGATATCCGCTTTCTGGTGGTAGGCATCGGTGATTTTCTGCAGGAACTGGGCGCGAATAATACAGCCGGCGCGGAAAATCCTGGCGATCTCGCCGTAGTTGAGATGCCAGTCGTTTTCTTCCGACGCGGCTTTCAACTGCGAGAAACCCTGCGCGTAAGAGACGATTTTACCCAGATACAGCGCGCGACGAACTTTTTCCACGAATTCGGCCTTGTCGCCGTCGAACGGTTTGGCCGCCGGACCGGTCAGTACTTTGGACGCCGCCACGCGCTGATCTTTCAGGAAAGAGAGGTAGCGGGCAAACACCGATTCGGTGATCAAAGAGAGCGGTTCGCCCAGATCCAGCGAGCTTTGGCTGGTCCATTTACCGGTGCCTTTATTCGCCGCCTCATCCAGGATGACGTCAACCAGATAGTTACCGTCTTCATCTTTTTTGCTGAAGATATCGGCGGTAATTTCGATCAGATAGCTGCTCAGTTCGCCTTTATTCCACTCGGAGAAAGTGGCGGCCAACGCTTCATTGTCCAGATTCAGCGCCTGCTTCAACAGCGAATAGGCTTCGGCAATCAGCTGCATATCGCCGTACTCGATACCGTTGTGCACCATTTTCACATAGTGACCCGCGCCGTCGGCGCCGATATAGGCCACGCAGGCTTCGCCTTCGGCGCGCGCGGCAATTTTTTCCAGAATCGGCGCCACCAGCTCATAGGCTTCCTTCTGACCGCCCGGCATGATGGAAGGCCCTTTCAGCGCGCCCTCTTCACCGCCGGAAACGCCGGTGCCGATGAAATTAAACCCTTCGGCGGACAGCTCGCGATTGCGGCGAATGGTGTCTTTATAGAAAGTGTTGCCGCCGTCGATCAGGATATCGCCTTTCTCCAGATAGGGCTTCAGCGACTCGATGGTTTTATCGGTCGCCTCTCCGGCTTTAACCATCAGCAGAATACGGCGCGGTTTTTCCAGGGATGCGACAAACTCTTCAACGGTGTAATAAGGCGCCAGTTTTTTACCCGGATTTTCGGTAACGACTTCGTCAGTTTTATCTGCCGAGCGGTTAAAAATAGAAACGGTATAGCCACGGCTTTCGATATTCAGCGCCAGATTACGCCCCATCACCGCCATACCGACAACGCCAATTTGCTGTTTGGACATTAAAGCAACTCCCGTCTGAAAGGTAACCTGCCTGCCGCGATCATCATCCCCGCAGGCAATTAAAAGCAGGCCAACATGGTAACTCAGCTTGCGGCGGGTGAATAGTGATTGGTTTGATAGCCGCTCATGGTTACCATACTATCTTCGATACCTTTTTTATACGCAGAAAGGAGGCATCCATGGATACAAGATTTTATCTGCTTAAAGTCAGTCTTCGCGGAGTGAAGCCCGCCATCTGGCGACGCTTCGTGGTTCCCTCTTCCATTACGCTCGATCGGCTGCATGACGTGCTGCAAATCGTGATGGGATGGGAAGACAACCACCTTCATCAGTTTTCCTTCGGCAAAAAACGTTTTACCGAACAGCCGGAAGAGCCGAAACAAGGGGAAGAAGAAGGTTTCTATCGCCTTAACGAGTTACTGAAACGCAGAAGCAACACCCTGACTTACCTTTATGATTTTGGCGACGGTTGGGAACACGAAATCATTTTGGAAGACAGCGACTACAAGCCGGACGAGTTTGACGGTTGGCTATTTTGCCTGGATGGAGAGCGCGTTTGCCCGCCGGAAGATTGCGGCGGCATACCCGGCTATGAAAATCTGCTCGGTATTCTTCAGGACCCCGCCCATGAAGACTATGAAGAAACATTGGAATGGTTGGGCATTCCGGCTGAACTGCTCGAGATTGCGCCGGATATTTTTGAGCAATTTGACCCCGGCGAGGTGAACGACAATTTACTTCTCTACACACGCTGGACGAGAGACCGTTACCAGACGTGGTTCGACTAGAAGACGTCGACTAGGGACTTCCGTCGTCCCTGCCCTTCCCCGTCGTCCCTGCCCTTCCCCGTCGTCCCTGCGGCCGTAGGCAGGGACCTACCCGATGGCGGCTCGGCGTCGAAAATCAGCTCCCCGCGCGGGCGGGGAACTACTTGGATCAAGCATAACGATAACGAAATCGGTAATTTTTGCGACTGCCTTAGCAATTAAAAGAATGATTGCTGCGCCAATCCTGCCCGGATGCCTGAAGTTTGAAGGCTTATCGGCGTGGTTGTATAATGAATAACCCAAGTGGAGGTGCGCATGATTAAAATTGCCGATTACCCTCAAATGAAGGCTTGTGCCTGGTATCTTGCTCAAGACACTCAGTTTGACGATCGTGAGGCGCTTAGCTTCTATGAGCGCAATTGGAAGTACATCGAACAAGACAAGCTGACGCCGCATGAGCGGCGATTGATTAAACGTTTGTCTGAAGAGCTGGGTAACGGGTTTTTAAATGTCTGAATTCCGTCTGGCGCACCATAATCGCATAGCGAAAGTGCTTGGCGCTTTCTCCCATGATTTTCTGGATGAAGCCTGCTGCTACTTTGCTGGTGGGACGGCGATAGTGATGATGCTCAATGAATACAGAGAATCGGTAGATATCGATTTTCTGTGCTCATCTCGTGAAGGTTATAGTAAGTTACGCACCTTGCTTTACGGAGATAATTTCTCCCCGCTATTTTCAACCCCAATTACTACTATCGGTCATATACGAAAAGATCAATACGGAATCAGAGGCAGAATTAACGTTGATGACCAACCAATAAGGCTTGAATTCGTCAGTGAATCAAGACTTGATCTATCCCCTGGCGGACGCATTTCAGGCGTCCCAACGCTTGGACCCTCAGACCTCTTCGCCGCAAAACTGCTGGCAAACGCCGATCGAGGATTAGACAAGGCGACACAAAGCAAAGACATTATCGATCTGGCAATGATGCAATCGCACTGGGGAACTATCCCTGAAAGCGCCTGGCAAAAAGCACGAACTGCGTATGGAATATCTGTTGATAAGTCTTATCAGGCCGCGATTACCATGCTGAACAATGAGCAAACTTATTTTGAAAAATGCATGCTTAATCTGCGTATATCTATCGAGAATCAATCGCTTATCATCAATGCGTTAAATTTAAACTTTTCTCGGCCCGAACCTGACGGCTATTTATACAAATACTGAGTAATGCATTGAAATTTCGCCATATATATTCCCCGTATCTCTAGGAGCCCGGCCCTTCCCCGTCGTCCCTGCGGCCGTAGGCAGGGACCTACCCGATGGCGGCTCGGCGTCGAAAATCAGCTCCCCGCGCGGGCGGGGAGCCTGCGGGCATTACGCAAAATGCCGGCCGCCTCGCTACTTCAGAATAAACAGTCGTTGCAGCTCACGCCGGTTGCGGGCGCCCGTTTTACGGTACAAATTCTTCAGATGCGTACGTACAGTATTTACGCTTAAATTAAGCTGTTCACCAATTTGCTCGTTATTTATGCCAACCCCCACCAGGGCGGCGACGGCCTGCTCGGCGGGCGTGATCTTCCCGGCGCCTCCGTTTACCCGCTCCCGGCAGGCAACGGACTGATCTTTCAGCAACGGAGCATAGAGCACGCGGGCAAATACGCGCGTCTGGGCCAGTTGCGCTTTCATGCTGATACTTTCGTTGGTCTGATTTTTAGCGGATTGCTGAATCCCCCATACCGCCACGGGCAACCCCAACGAACGGATCACGGAAACCATGGTCACGCCGCCAACGCCCACCAGGCGAGGCGTCACGTTAAGCTCTTTCGCTATGGCGTCGGAAAGCGTGCGGACCACTGGAGCGTTACCGGAGGTGACGGGAGCGTCCGGGGTAATCTCCACATATTCGAAGGCAAAAGAAACCTTCTCTCTTTTCTCGATAACCAGCGCCAACTGCTGCAATTCCTGCACCACCTGTTCAAGCTCGCAGTTCGGCATCAGGCGAATATCCAGATAAAAAATGAAATTCGCCGGGACGTGATTTATCCCGGTGCAGTTGGTTTCCGCATGCGTTGGCGTGATGGTGGAGGTTGGAGGAATAAAAAAAGGATCCGGACAAGCGTAGCGTTTGCGAATATGCTTCAGACGAGAAATAAACAAGGCCGCCGCTTCAAAACAGTTTGGTCCCTCGCTAAAACCGGCATGATATTCCCTGCCTCGCACATCAATACGCACCCAGGCATTACGTTTTTCGCCGATCTCGATAATAGTGCCGGTTTCGTTGCCATAATCCGGCACCACAATCAGATCCTGCGGGCGAAACAGATTAGGGCTTTTATTCAGAACATGGCCGATACCCTTGGTATAGTCGGTAAGACCGGCGCTGGTGAATATCACGCCCACCCCCATCGGGGGAGAGATATTTAATTGTTTTATCGTTTCCAGCAACAATAAAGCGGAGACCATTCCCTGATTATTATCTTCAACCCCACGGCCATATAGCCGGTCTCCGTCAACCCGCAGCGTAAAGGGGTCGCTGACCCAATTTTCCAGCGGACCGCTGGCCGCGACGTCCATATGCGTCACAATCCACAGCGTGCGCTTACAGCCGGGCGGTAAATAATGCGCCACCAGATTTGGCCGCAGCTTTTTATGCGCCCGGATATCCAGCGAATCCATGCGCTGTACCCGACACAGACCGTTATGATACAGCCAGCTTTCGATCCAGCGCGCTTTAACTTCCTCCCCCTCACCACCATGCTCCGGATTAATCGCCGGGCGGCAGACCAGTTCACGATGGAGTTCAATCACCCTGCCCTCTTTTTCATCCAAAGCCTGTAACAACTTATTCATAACAACGCCCATCGCTGAATGAGGAAATGTTTCTACTATATCAATTACCTGTGCAGCGAAACGTTTACCGTGATCAAGTCACAGAGTGAATATAAAATCGGTCTCACCCCCCGCCAGCCCGCTATTTTTATCACCAGGGGGGTGAGATAGCCATGTGAAGACAATACTTTATCGAAAAAACAATAGGTTATATAAAACCAAGGGGGTGAACATCCTCACTAATGACCTTTATCTTTCTGCTTCACGCCAACAGTGCTATTTGCTGCCGCCCCCTGTCTGACCACATATTCCCATTAGAAAAAAAATAAATACATCGCACCTGGGGGGGTGAATATTAAATCAGACAAAAGGTGATAGAAATATTATTCTATTTCATTAATCTGAATAAACCATATCAAGAGCAGGCAACACGCCAAAAATAAGGGAAGATAATATTTACCTTCTTATAACTATATTTTTTATTTACCGGATATATATCATCCGGGCTTTGTTACACGGTTGTAACATTAAATAACCATACTGGCACAGGAATAAAAAATGAAAAAATTACTCGCCATTATCAGCCTGACCGGCGGACTGATGGTTAGCGCATATGCCGTCGCGGATGCTAATGAAAAGAGCCAGCGCTTTTACCAGGATAAATTAACCGGCGGTATTGCACTGGGATTTTTATCCGGAGAGTCTCAGGAGTCGATTTATCACCCGGATAACGGCGGAAAAAAAGCCAGTGAACTGGACTGGAAAATCAACAGCGCGGCTATTCTGAAAGCCGACCTGAGTTACGATATTCTGCCCCGCCTTAGCGCAGGACTGCGCGGCTGGACCACGCTTTCCTCCGGCGACGGCACCATGGACGATTATGACTGGATTGACGACAGTAAATCAGGCTGGTCGCACTGGAGCCATCACGCTAAAACCGATTTGAACTATGCCAATGAAATTGATGTGAATATCATTGGCTGGCTGGTTAAAGCTCCTGATTACCAAGTTGGCGCGACTTTCGGCTATCAGAGAACCGCCTTTAGCTGGTCGGCGTACGGCGGCGAGTTCAACTACGATAACGGCCAGGATATTTTCACCTACCCCAACAGCTACAAGATAATCGGCTACCAGCAAAAATACAGCATGCCTTATATCGGGCTAATTGGTTTATGGCGCTATCAGGACTTCGAACTTGGCGGCCTGCTAAAATTCAGCGACTGGGTAGAAGGGAAAAGCAATGATGAACACTATGCCAGGGACTTGACCATACGTAATAAGGGAAGTAATGCCCGCCATCTCTCCGCTACCGTTAGCGCCGGTTATTATATTTATCCGCAAACAAAAATTTATGCTGAAGCCTCCTACAGTCGTTATGAGGAAGCCAGAGGCGGTATGGAGTGGCGAGAAGAAGGAGAAACCGAGTATCTCGATGGTGACTGGAGCGGGCTGGATAATAAATATTACACCCTGTCTTTAGGCGTTAAATATACCTTCTAGCCGCCATTACCGGGGTTAAGAAATTAAGCAACAGGTTTCGAGTTGTAGCACGACGGCGACCAGGAAAGTCGCCGAAAACGAGAATAATTCATATATCATAGAGGTAATTGCAATGGGAAAATATACCAAGCCCGTTTTCGTAAACCAGCTTTTATCGGATAGAACGGTAAAAACGGCAAGTAAATTTATAGCCTATAAATCCTGGAACGACCCCAAACTGTGGTTTGCAGAAGTCGTCGACAATGGCAATGCTTTTTTCCACTGGCATCAGGGAAAAAAAGCCGAAGGCCATAAAGACAGCATCATCAATTATATTACCGCCGACGGCACGCAATGGCAGGCCACGATTAAAGATTATGTCTTCTTTCACTCCCCCAATGGCGATGTTGCCAAAGGTCATTCTGACACCAATATTGCTTATATCAGTGGCGATAACCAAGCTTATGAGGGTAGTTTTGCCGAATGGTTTGATGAATAGAAACAATGATTGATGTAGTTATACTGCTATAAAGGAGACGCCCGGCGGCGTCTCCTTTAATCGTTGCGATGAAAGTTGCACGAAACCTACCGTTCCTGATGAGTTGCCAGCCATTCCTTGAGAACGTCATTCACGCGAGTCTGCCAGCCCTTTCCCGTAGCGCGGAAAGCTTCGAGCACCTCGTCATCAAGCCGGATAGTGGTAGTGGTCTTGGCGCTGCCCTTCGGCCTGCCGGGCTTCCTGATTGCGGCCAGCGCCGCCTTCTTCTCTTCCGCCGTCATGGGGCGGTCGTCCTCGTCCTGACCATCCCACACATAGTGGTTCTCCGGAGGAATGGCGCGGACGGCGGCGATAACTTCATCCAGCGTCATATCATTGGTTTTCGAGCCATTCATGATACACCTCGTATTCTGCGTCGTTTGCTTTCCTGAAACTGATAACTCGTGTGACTCCATCGCGCTCAACATGGGCCAATGACAACACGGACAGACAGCCCATGACGTAGGAGAGGGATTGAATACGCGCCTCTCCGTTACGAAAAGAAGGCAAATCCAACCGGTAACGTGCCCCCCAGAACCTCATGTGCGTCCGCAAAATCCAGACCGTGCTTTTTGAGATTCGCGACACGCTTGTTTTCGTCCCAGATGAGTTCCATTTTCATACAATTATTGTAGTAACAAAAAATATAAGTTCAAACTCTATTTGGCCTATGCGCACTTTCCTGCCGCGGCCGTCGATTCGAATCAACGCATGATAAATGGCAATAAAAGGTTTAAACGCACCGTTTAAAAGAAAGAGACTGTGGATTGGCATTCATTGATCAAATCGGTGCAGGAGAGATTCTCACCTGCACCGAAGTAATGCGGAAATAACAGAAAGGATCTACGCGACAAACGCTACGCGGAGAGAGTGGATCAGGCCTGCTTCGCTAACAGAGCCTTAATGCTTTCCTTAAATGCCGCACCCAGTTCCGGGTTGCGTAAACCATAGGAAATAAACGCCTGCGCGTAACCCAGCTTACGGCCGCAGTTAAAGTTTTTACCCGCTATCTGTACCGCATCAACTTGCTGAGTGTGGATCAGCTCGTCAATAACATCGGTAAGCTGAATGCGGCCCCAGGCGCCGGGTACGGCTTTAGCCAGCAACGGCCAGGCATCCGCGGTCAACACATAGCGGCCGACCGCCGAAAGATCCGAACCCGCGGCAGAAGGCGCTTCCGGCTTTTCAATCATTGAAGTAATGGCTGAAGCATCCCCCGCATTGACCAGCGGCTTTTCACATTCAACCACGGAATACTCCGGCAAGACTTCATAAGGGCGGTGTTTTACCAATACCTGGCTGCGCCCCGTCTGTTCAAAACGCGAAATCAGCAACGCCAGATTATCTTTGGTCTGATCGGCGGTGCTCTCATCCAGCACCACGTCCGGCAACACCACCACAAACGGGGAGTCGCCAATAATCGGTTTCGCACAGGCAATCGCGTGGCCCAAACCCAGGGTTTCACCCTGCCGCACGTTCATAATGGTCACGCCTTTCGGACAGATGGACTGAACCTCCGCCAGCAGTTGCCGCTTGGCGCGCTCTTCCAGCAGGGATTCGAGCTCGAAAGAGGTATCAAAGTGGTTTTCAATCGCATTTTTAGACGCATGGGTAACCAGCACAATATCCTTGATACCCGCATTGGCGCACTCGTTAACGATTTTTTCAATTACCGGACGGTCAACCAACGGCAACATTTCTTTCGGGATCGCTTTGGTCACCGGCAACAAATTCATCCCTAAACCAGCAACAGGGATAACGGCTTTCAATGATGTCATGAATGGATTCTCTTCATCAGGTTGTTTTCACTTGGTAACACAGTAACCTCTGTGTCACGCATAACATTAAGATTACACCTAATCTTGGGCAAAGCGATCGCCGAGACAGGTTTTTTCCGCCACATCGGACAATTCTGGTGCGGTTTATCCGTAAGAGAAGACCGAAGCTTCATGAGGAAAAAGACATGAGGGCGAGGCGCAAAATAAAGTGCGTCGAGCATCACACTTCATAGTGCTGCTAATGTGACCAGCCTCTCTTATTTTATTTCATCCATGTGATGACCATCACCGTTCGAACCAAGTCTCCCCTTTACTGCCGTCGCCAGGGGGAAATGACAATTTACAGCCGCAGCGGATCCATTAAGATCAACAGAAATCAGGCAGTGCATGGATGACAACTTTAAGGTTCATCCTGTTGCAGGCTTTCAGCCAGATGAATGACCCGGTTCGGATCTAGTAGAATTTTAAAAATATAGGGATGGGTATTATCGCCTTGCGACTCGAACCAGTTTTCAAGGTCGACGGCATAATGATGCATATCCTGTATATATTGGCGGAACTGCTGTTGTAAATCGGGCTGTTCGCCATATTTTCTCATCCAAAGCCGTAAGGTAATAGCATTGGTTGCGCAGCTAAAAGCACGAGTGTACCAGTGCGCCCGCTCCCAGGTTTGAATGAGCGTAGTTTTGAAAGCGTCCTTAACCGGAAGCGTAGGGAGAAGTTGTAAAATTCTGGATCGCAGATGGTTGGCAAGAAACGTAGATTGCTGTGTCTCCAGCTTAATTAATTGCATCTGTTGCATACCGAGCTCGGGATCTTCTGACGGCATTAACGGCTGGAAGGCTTGCGCCCAATTGGCGCTGCGCGTGTCCATATGCAGTAACTGCAGCGCCTGATCAAAATCGTAAGGAAGTTGGCTATGATGATGCAACAAACGTCCCAGCAGATTAGGCGTTTTACATATCCACTCGTGGCTGGCGGTAAAAATGGAAAACAGCTCGTCAACTTCTTGATGGGAAAGCGGCTTAACACTGTGCTCCTGCAGCCAAAGGGCAAAAATAGCGTGCGGGTTCGCATCTGGATGCCGGTTCAGATGAGCCAGACCGAACAGGTTGATATCGTTAACCGATTCAGGCAATGGGCTGTTGGGTATCCACTCCCAGTTGATACGGACAGTAATCGCCTCCAACTCGGGTCCCGCAACGGAACTGGCCCAGTTCAATCGGTTTTGCAGTTCATCCAGCAGGCAGCAGGGCAACAGAGTCCAGCCATATTCAATGCCCCAAAGATCGAACTCCAGCCATTTGCGACACCCGGCCAACCGGGTCAAATTAAGATTATTTGCGAAGCCCGGGCGGTAATCCAGTTCGGTGGCTTTCAGAGATGCCCTGACATCCTCCGGCAACGCATCCAGCGCTGTTTTCAACATTTGGCGCGGCCACTCTTTATCCCGGTAGTCACGCAGCACCAGGTTTTTGCCCTGGGTTCGCAACTGACAATGCAGCGACTGCAGCGCTTGTTTCCATTCGGCGGCATTAACTTTGGGGGTCTGCAAACTTAGACGAACGCCTCGGACAACAGACAGATGACTTAGAATTTCAGGGATCGTTTCACTGAAAAAAGTATGCAGGAAATCAATCTCGCTTTTTTCTGATTCAACAACAAAGTATTCGGGGAATTTACGCCGGATATCATTGTCGTCCGGTATTGCCTCACCCTGCAGCCAAAGCTGAATGTGATTTTTTTGGCAAAATTTTTCTATTTTCTGCAGGTAATATAACGTGTTATTTCTGGCATGGAGGAGGTGTTCAATCGTTTGATGACGGCATCGTTTTGAAGGTTTCGCCAATAAAGATAAAAGAGATTGCTGATGGATGATCAACCCATTGAAATTATGTTTTTTTATGATCCTCATGGCATCAAGAAAATAGGGCCAATGCCAAATTAACGGGGAGTTTATTTCTAAAAAAGCCAGTGGAATATGCTTTCCCATTTTTAGCCCTGAACGTAATAAGAGGACAACGTAAACCTTAATAGTCAGCAGAGAATAAAACTGGCGTCAGTATGCTTCAATCGTCAGTCACACTGCTGAAATCAGAATTAAAAATGTGATTCACATATCAATTTATTTTATGCACAACAATTAAAACGCGAAATTTTGCGAACCAACACCAAGGGAAATCAATATGGCAAAAGGCACCGTCACCACATTGGACTACTATCAATATACTGATGAAGACACCGGATCAAACATCATTCGCCTGACGCCGCCTGATGTAATCTGTCACCGGAATTATTTTTATCAGAAATGTTTTCTTAATCAGGGGGAACAATTAATCTTTGCCGCCGAGTTCGGTGGCAATCGAAACTATTATTTATTAGACATTGAGAAAAAAAACGCCACACAATTAACCGAAGGCCCCGGCGATAACACCTTTGGCGGCTTCTTATCGCCTGACGAAAAATATTTATATTACGTGAAGGGTGAACGTAATTTAATGCGCGTAACCCTGACCACGTTAGATGAAATTTCTGTTTATCAGGTTCCAGATGAATGGGTCGGATACGGCACCTGGGTCGCTAACTCCGATTGTACAAAATTGGTCGGTATTGAAATCCATCGCGATGACTGGCGCCCCATTAGCGACTGGAATATTTTTAAGGAATTTTATCTGGAAAATCCGTTATGCCGGCTTATTCGAATTGATTTGCGAACCGGCGAAGCAAATACGCTCCTCCAGGAAAATCAATGGCTGGGACACCCTATTTATCGTCCATTCGATGACAATACGGTGGCATTCTGCCACGAAGGCCCGCTGGATATGGTTGACGCAAGGATGTGGTTTATGAATGAGGATGGCAGCAACATTCGTAAAGCCAAACAACCAGCAGAAAAAGAGAGCTATACCCATGAATTCTGGGTGCCGGACGGCTCCGCCCTACTCTATGTCACCTATGTCAAAGACAGCCCGATTCGGTACCTGAGCCGGGTAAACCCGAAAACCATGGTGGATGAAAAACTGATTGCCATGCCGCCTTGCTCGCACGTGATGAGTAATCACGATGGCTCATTAGTGGTGGGCGATGGCTCAGGCAGGCCCATTGATATCGCGGATAATAAAGGCTACAGCGATGAAACGGATCCCTTTTTGTATCTATTCGATATCAACAACAGACAGGTACATAAAATAGCTAAACACGGCAGTTCGTGGCGCGTACTCGACGGTGATCGGCAGGTAACCCACCCTCACCCCTCATTTACACCCGATGAAAAAAACGTGCTGTTCTCTTCTGATATGCACGGCAAACCCGCGCTCTACCTTGCAGCCATACCTGAATCTATTTTACGCGTTATAAACCAATAATTACGAGGCGTCATTATGTTTAAAATGCTCACACTGGCAACCGCGTTATTATCCCTGACACCAGCAATGACGTGGGCGCAGGACGTTGAAATCAGATTCTCCTGGTGGGGAGGCAATAGCCGCCATCAGGCAACCCTTTCGGCAATAAAAGCGTTTGAAGAAAAATACCCGAACATTAATGTGAAAGCGGAATATGCCGGTTGGGAAGGCTATTTATCCCGATTGACAACACAGATTGCCGGAAATAACGCACCAGATGTTATCCAGACAAACTGGAACTGGCTACCTATTTTCTCCAAGGACGGCAATGGGTTCTACGATCTTAACCAGGCTGCGGACGTGCTGGATCTGACGCAGTATGATAACCAATCACGAGCGCAATTAACCATAAATGGAAAATTAAACGGCATCCCCGTTGCCGCAACCGCCCGTAGCTTCTACTACAACAAAAAATTGTGGGAGGAAACCGGCGTCGCTTACCCCAATAGCTGGGATGAATTAAAGGCCGCCGGGCAAGCGTTCCAGAAAAAAGGAGATAATTATTATCCCCTGGTTCTGGATTATATGGAATCGCTGACGCTGCTACAGTCCTATATGGTGCAAAAATATAATATTGCCGCCATTGATGAAGAAAAAAAACAATTCAACTACTCGTCGGAACAGTGGGTTGAATTTTTCCAGTTGTATAAAGATCTGATTGATAGCCATGTATTCCCATCAATGCGCATCCTTTCCTCTTATGGAAAATCCAACACCTGGGAAATGCGCCCTTGGATTGAAGGAAAGTGGGGCGGAGTATACATGTGGAATACTAACGCCATCATGTACGAAAACAACCTTAAACCCCCTTATAATAAACTTGAACTGGGTAATTTCTTTATGCTACCGGGAGCTAAAGACGCTGGTTTATTCTTTAAACCGACGATGATGTTCAGCATTGGGAAAAACACTAAACATCCAAAAGAAGCGGCCTTATTGATTAACTTTATGATGAACGACCCTGCCGGCGTCAAGGCAATGGGACTGGAGCGTGGAGTGCCGTTAAGTCAGACAGCCTATAACCAGCTTGTGCTGGATGGCACGATTAAAGATGACAGCATTGTGGTTTCAGGCATCAAATCATCAATGAAATTGCCTCATGATATTGCAACATCACCACATTTTGACAACCCGCAGTTTGTCGCGCTGTATCACGAAACTATTCAGTCTATCGATCAGGGAAGCATGTCGGTAAAACAAGCTGCGGAACATTTCTCTAAAGGAAGCGATCGTATACTGAAACGCGCCATGCGCGAATAGCGATTCAACTAACGAATACAAATCATATCCAGATAGCATAATAACTCCGCTTTTCATGATACGTGATGATATTCATTTTGAGAAACGGAGTTATTTTTACAAATATATTTAAGGTATTCAGCATGATTAAATTCAGTGCTACATTAACCTATCAGTATGATGCTGCTTTCTCGTCTTTTCTAACGCGAGATTTTTACGCAGGTTTGGATTGGTTAAAAAATAACGAATTCGATGCTGTCGAAATATGTATATCCAATTATCAGGATACAGACATTAGAGCCTTGAGCGATAATCTGCGGCAACGCAATTTGGCCTGTTCGACCATAGCGACCGGACAAGCGCATAAAAAGGAGGGATTATCATTAATCTCCACTGATAAAAACATGGTATGCCGTACTCAGGAGCGACTTTTCCAACATATCGATACCGCCGCAATTCTGCATTCCCATGTGACAATAGGATCTTTACGCTGCGGTGAAAATGGCTTAAGCGAGCAAGAATACTGCCATCGGCTCACTGATTCATTGCAACCCTGCATTAACCTAGCCCAACAGGCGGGCGTCACATTAATTATTGAAGCACTTAATCGCTATGAAGCGCCTTACCTGAATAGTGCGTCATCCATGGCCGATTTTTTAAACAGCATGGATAATCCATCACAGGTTGGTATTTTATGGGATACCTTTCATGCCAATATTGAAGACCCCAACGTTAGTGAAGCCATACAACATATGGGCGATAAACTAAAGCATGTCCACTTTGCTGATTCCAATCGTCACTTCCCCGGTTACGGCCATATTGATTTCGGGGCTATCTACCAGGCGCTGAAACAATCAGACTATCAGGGGTATATTTCCTTGGAATGCCTGAATTTGCCTTCCGCCCAAACGGTTATTAACAAAGCTGGAGCATTTATTCAGCAGTTGCGTAGTTGTAAGGCAATATCTGTTTTGCCTTTATAATATTCCGGTAAAGCTTCGTAAGGCCGGCGTTTACCCTCGCTCCAAAATTAAGAAGCCGTTTTTATCAAACGCCGCGGTGGCGCCACCAGTGGCGCAACAACAGGATAACGGCGATGACCAGCACCGCAAACAGTAAGGCGGAGATTTTTTTATCGAAGACGCTAATAAAGTTTTCAATCGTCTGGCCACCAAAATAACCGAGCATAACGAATAGAGAAGCCCAGAGTATGGCGCCGAAGATATTGAGCGGCACAAAGCGCGCTGGGGGCAGTTGACTGGCGCCGATCAGAGCCGGACCGATGATGCGAAAACCATACATAAAACGCACGCCGATAACGAACAGCATCGGATGATGGGCAATCAGTTCCTGGGCGCGGGCGATACATTTTTGCTGACCTTTCAAACGCGAGATAATCCGATCGCCGTAGCGGCGACCGGAAAAATACAGTAATTGATCGCCCAATGTGCCGCCAACCGCCACCACCGTAATCACCCACGGCCAGTACAGCAATCCGCTATGCGCCGCAATGCCGCCCAGCAGGGTGATGGTTTCCCCTTCCGCCAGACAGCCGATAAACAGCGCCCAGTAACCGTATTCCGTAATGCAGTGGGCCAGATCGGCCATGGCTATGCCTTATGTTGCTGTGATATAGGGGGAGTATAGGCTTTTTGGGGGGTAAGGAGTTGGCTAAAACCACCATGCTGGAATATTTTCCGCCGAATCATGGTAACCGTGTTTTTTTACTTATCCCAAGGATTAAGCACTTTCACGCCGCCGACTTCATAAAGGGATGTATTACAGGATGCCACAATAAATTTTCGAGAAGTGACAATGGCTGCGTTATATCCGTCAGGCGGAGGGAATCCTCTTCCGCCATTCTTCGTTGTAACAGCCAAATCGGCATAGTAGCGCGCAGCATCAGTATCGAACGGCGGGATACGTTCTCAGTTTAGCAAGTAAAGGTATCTCAAACAGCATTCCTAACAGCAGCGCTTTATCATTCACTATCCCAATTTCGATCTCAATCTATACCTCCTGTTTATTATTATCGTCCAAATTGTATTTTAACATATGGCAAACAAAATTAAAAAATTACTTCTCTATAGGTTAATTAGTAATAATTTGAGCTCTAAATTCATTAGTGGTATTCTGCCGGCCGCACAGCATTATTGTTAGAGTGTGTGGTAAAAAAATCTTTACAAGCTTTTTAAGGAATTATTATGAGATTGGTTGTTTCACTAATTATAGGCTTATTACTATCTGGTTGTGCCATAAAGTTCGGAGACGTAAAAAAGGGTGGTGCCATTGAGTATTTTGAAACCCACTATACAACTAAAATGCGTTCCCCAATGCCCGGTGGTTCGATTATTCTTATGATGGATACCTATTTACAGCCAATGGTCATTAATTACTGTAAATTGCGTAATGGAAGATTAGTTTCTGTATGGTGCGTAGATGAGAATAATTTTCCTCTGTTTAAAGTGAAATATAGCGGCCCCACAGATGTTCCATTAATGGTAAACGGAAATATGACAATGTTTACCGCTTATCCACTGCTAGAAGTTCTAGAACGAAACAATACGGCCTCAGACCAAGAATGGCTGAATGATGTTAAAAAAAGGTGGGGATTCGATCCAGACAAGTTAGACCAATAATATCCTAATTAAAAAACCGTTAACTTAACTTGTTAACGGTTTTTTAAACCTTCTCATCGTGCTTCGCGTTCCTAACTCCATTCAATATGTTGATAAAACACTAACCAGATGAGATATCCGGGCGCTTACCGATAAACAGCACCCGGTAGCCGCATTCCGTAATGCTGTGGGCCAGATCGGCCATGACTATGCCTTGTGTTGCTGTGATATAGGGGGAGTATAGGTTTGTTGGGGTACTTACATAAGGAGTTGGGGGAAAGGTGAGCAACAGCCCCCTTGCAGTAAGCGCCAAGATTATTGCCCCTCGTAACCAAAATTTAATCACTAAGCATAGGTTTTTTCCGCCACATCAGACAATTCTGGTGCCATGAGATATACTGTCACGTTTATAACTTTGGGTATTGATAAAACACTTAAGGTACGATGATGAAAGGTATCGTGTTAGCTGGCGGAACAGGTACAAGGCTGTATCCCATTACTCGCGGCATTTCCAAACAGTTACTGCCAATCTATGATAAGCCCATGGTTTATTACCCTATTTCTGTTTTAATGCTTGCGGGTATTCGCGAAATACTCCTTATCACCACGCCAGAAGACATGCCCGCGTTTCAGCGTCTTTTGGGCGACGGCAGTCGCTTCGGGATTCAGTTGAATTACGCTATTCAGCCCAGCCCGGATGGTCTTGCTCAGGCTTTTCTTATCGGCGAAAAATTTATTGATGGCGAACGCTGCGCGTTGGTTCTCGGTGACAATATCTACTTTGGTCAGAGCTTCGGCAAAAAACTGGAAGCGACTGTCGCTCAAGATAAAGGAGCGACAATTTTTGGCTACCAGGTAACGGATCCCGAACGGTTTGGCGTGGTTGAATTTGATGAAAATTTCAAAGCGTTATCTATCGAAGAAAAACCTATCAAGCCCAAATCCGACTGGGCGGTAACCGGGCTCTACTTTTACGACGAAGATGTGGTGGAAATGGCGCGCCAGATAAAACCGTCTCATCGGGGTGAACTGGAAATTACCACGCTTAATCAAATGTATCTAGAACAAGGTTTGTTGACTGTTGAATTACTGGGTCGAGGATTTGCCTGGCTGGACACCGGTACGCATGACAGCCTGATTGAAGCCTCGCAGTTTATTCACACTATTGAGAAACGTCAGGGGCTGAAGGTCGCCTGCCTCGAAGAAATCGCCTACCGCAAAGGCTGGATCTCCCGTCAGCAAGTTGCTGAAGGTGCATCCGTTATGAGTAAAACACCGTACGGACAATATTTAATAAAACTGATCGCAGAAAAATAATATGCAAATCATAGATACCAAAATTCACGGAGCCAAAATCATTCAGCCGAAAGTATTTGGCGACGCCCGCGGATTCTTTCTGGAAACGTTCGAAAAACGGCGTTATCAGCAAATGCTGAACATCGACCTGGATTTTGTGCAGGATAACCATTCTCGCTCAGGTAAAGGGGTATTACGCGGGCTACATTTCCAACGGATCAATCCGCAAGGAAAACTGGTACGGGTTGTGCGTGGAGAGGTTTTCGATGTCGCCGTTGATATCCGTCCTGACTCACCCACTTATGGTAAATGGCAGGGAGTTATCCTTTCGGAAGAAAATAAAACGCAATTCTGGTTGCCACCGGGACTCGCGCATGGTTTTGCGGTGCTCTCTGATATCGCTGATTTTGAATACAAGTGCACAGATTACTACAACCCGGCTCACGAAGATGGCCTGCTGTGGAACGATCCTGAAATTGGTATTGAATGGCCGCTGTCAAACCCTCTGCTGTCTGAAAAAGATAAACAGGGGAAACTGTTCAAGGATTTGAAATAATGAAAATATTACTCACCGGTGCAAAAGGCCAACTGGGTCGTTGTTTTCAGGATAGGTTACCTAGAGACTGGCAGATCTGGGCAACTGATGCAGATGAGCTGGATATCACAGACATTGAAAAGGTTGAACGTGCGATAAAGCAATTTCAACCTGATGCCATCGTAAACGCGGCTGCCTATACCGCAGTTGATAAGGCGGAATCAGAACCCGAGCTGGCGGAACGAATCAATGTAACAGGCCCGGCAAATTTGGCTATCGTGGCGGGTAAACAACAGATACGCCTGGTTCATGTATCCACTGATTATGTCTTTGACGGCAAAGCGACACAACCTTACAGCGAAACTAGCCCGACCAATCCTTTAAGCGTATACGGTAAAACCAAGCTTGCAGGCGAGCAGGCGGTAACTAAAGTCGCGCTCGATGCAATCATTGTTCGTACCGCATGGGTATTCAGCGAGTACGGCAATAATTTCGTCAAAACCATGCTCAGACTGGCCAAAGAACGAGATACGCTAAGTATTGTCAGCGATCAGCGTGGATGCCCAACCTATGCTGGAGATCTGGCTCTGGCAATTATTGGACTACTAGAAAAGAAAGCTGAAAGCGGAATTTACCATTACTGTGGGAATAAAGAGGTGAGTTGGTTCGAGTTTGCTGAAGAGATTTTTAAAGTTGCAGAACAAAAATCAATTGTGGCTAAAATCCCAACGCTGAAATCGATAACAACGGAGCAATACCCTACTCCAGCCCATCGCCCTGCTTTTTCAACATTAGCCTGCGAAAAAATAAAGGGACTGGGTATCAATTTATCAGGCTGGGAAGAAAGTTTAGAAACAACCATTTAGCCTGTGACCTAGACAATATTAGTTGTATTAGTCGCGACCAGATCTGACACAACAACTTGAAAAGTTGAGAGT